>JAATGW010000323.1 GCA_015654495.1 Chitinophagales bacterium | reverse complement strand
TCCAGGGTGCTTCTTTTGAAACTGAGAACCGCATCGGAGTAAAAACGAATAACAAAGCCCTTGTTTCCGGCGCAGTTGCCAAAGGAAAATTTACAAGAAATGTTTTTCAGGGCCTTGAGGGAAACCAGGGACCTTATCGTTTAAAGGGCGCCAACAGTGAACTTTTCTTCATTGTACTTGCAGGTACCGAAAGGGTTTTTATCGATGGCGTCTTGTTGCAAAGGGGAGAAGATCAGGATTATGTGATCAACTACAATACTGCCGAAGTGACTTTTACGCCAAGGCAGATGATTACGAAAGACAAAAGGATCCAGATAGAATTTGAATATGCTGATCGCAATTATCTCAATGCGCAGATATACCTGACTGATGAAGTCAATTTTAATAACAAATTCAAGCTGCGGGTTGGCTTTTATAATAATAACGACGCAAAAAATTCTCCGATCAACCAGACTCTGGATAATCGCCAGAAACAATTTCTGGCAGATATCGGCGACAGTGTTCAGAAAGCATACTATCCTTCTGCAGTTCCTGACACTGCGCTCAATGGGAAAATATTATATGCACTTGTAGATACAGCGATAAGCTCAACTCTTCGTGATTCCATCTATGTATATTCCAATAATCAGCATGAAACCCTCTATTCGCTTGCCTTTACGGATGTTGGCTTTGGTAAGGGTGATTACCTGCAGGATGTGAGCAATAATGCAAACGGAAAAGTATTTATCTGGGTCGCGCCTGATTCGGTTACAGGTCAGCGTAAGGGACAGTTTGTACCGGCTATTCTACTGGTAGCGCCGCGAAAGCAGCAGGTTTTTACAATCGGCGGAGAGTATCAGGTTAATAAAAATACCAATATCAAAACTGAGCTGGCCATGACCGTCCTGGATGTCAACACTTTTTCTTCAAAAGACAAATCGAACGACGAAGGTTTTGCCGGCAGGGTAATCGTTTCTAATGTCAGACCGATAACCTTATCAAAAAAACTTGAATTGAAAACTGATTTGTATTATGAAATTATTGGTCAGAATTTCAAACCCATCGAGCGCCTTCGGAATGTTGAATTCAACAGGGATTGGGGGCTTCCATATGACGCTCCACCCGCAACCGAGAATCTTTTTACGGGGTCATTTCAGATGAAGAACGCCCGCAATCATCTTGTGAAATATACTTTTACAAGCTTTCTTAGAAGTAATAACTACACCGGCATCCGGAATTATATTCTGCACCAGGCTGATTTCAATGGTCTGAAATTCAATGATGTATTCAGTTATACGAATATTGAAGACGATGGGCAGAAAGGATATTTTCTGAGGCCGACAATTGATATTTCAAAGGAAATCAGGAAGTGGAAGAACTACCGTATAGGGGCACTCTATTCACTGGAGCATAATGAACTGCGATACAAGAATTATGATTCGCTCAACCTTACAAGCTTTTCATTCGATACCTGGCAGGTATATTTTAAAAGCCCCGAATTGCCTAATAAATGGGGAGTCAGTTATTTTACGCGGTCAGATAAATACCCCATCGGCAACCAGCTGGTACGTGCAGACCGAAGCCAGAACGTAAATCTTTTCACTGAACTGATGCAGAATGAACATCACCAGTTCAGGCTCAATACCACTTTTCGTAAGCTCAAAGTTTACGATACAAAGGCATCTTTTAATCAACCTGATGAAACTTTACTCGGACGTGTGGAGTATATTACCAATTTATGGGAAGGCGCCCTCAACGGAAATGTATTGTATGAACTCGGTACCGGTCAGGAGCCCCGCCGTGATTTCAGTTACCTGGAAGTTCCGGCCGGCCAGGGTGAGTATACCTGGATTGACTATAACAATGATGGTATTCAGCAGCTCAACGAATTTGAGGTTGCACGTTTTGCGGATCAGGCAAAATACATCAGGGTATTTACACCTACAACCGAGTTTATAAAAGCAAACTATCTTCAGTTCAATTACAGTATCATTTTTAATCCGCGCTCAGCAATTAAAACAGCTTCTGCAAACGGGTTTCTGAAATTCCTGGCCCGGATCTATGTACAGAGTGCTTTGCAGATTGGCCGGAAAAAGATCTCCGACGGAATTGGTTCATTCAATCCTTTTGATAACCCGTTCAGTGATACTTCTTTATTAACGCTGGATCAGCTTTTCACAAATACATTTTCGTTTAATCGTTTCAGTTCGGTATGGGGATTCGATGTGAATAATATCCGGTCTTCGAGTCGTGCTTTTCTTTCCTATGGTTATGAAACCCGCAAACTGAACGACTGGTCTACAAAAGCAAGAGTCAATATCGGGAAGATGTTTACCATCGACATCACAGCCAGGAAGATCATCAATGAACTACTCACGCCTCAGTTTAACAACAGGAATTATACAATAAACGGAAATTCTATCGAGCCAAGGATAAGCTTCACAAAGGGTACAGTGTTCAGAACATATGTGAGCTATAAAATGGATAATAAGAAAAATACCGGTGGAGAAAAATCCATCAGCAATTCGATCAATACCGAAGCCAAGTACAATGTACTTTCGAATACTTCTGTCACTGCCAGGTTTACTTACAATCAGATTGATTACAATGGCGCACCAAATACGACGATATCCTATATCATGCT
This sequence comes from Chitinophagales bacterium, assembly GCA_015654495.1. Lineage (GTDB taxonomy): Bacteria > Bacteroidota > Bacteroidia > Chitinophagales > Chitinophagaceae > Pollutibacter. The sequence continues at coordinate 689 of JAATGW010000323.1, read as the reverse complement.
TGATGGTCTTTTGCCGGGTAAGAATTATATATGGAATCTTGATCTTACACAGCGTTTATCGAGTTTTCTTGAACTTAGTTTTCAGTATGAAGGAAGAAAGGCAGGCACTTCGGGTATAGTGAATGTGGGAAGGGCGCAGTTGAGGGCGTTGTTTTGATAATGGAGAGTTCATAGTTCATAGTTCTCAGTTCATGGTTCATAGTTCTCAGTTCATGGTTCATAGTTCATAGTTCTCAGTTCATGGTTCATAGTTCATAGTTCATGGCTCATGGTTTCATGAGGAGAACACTCTTTTTTCTGAGAAAAAAACGTTGGCGTATGGGAAAATCCTCTTTTTTTAATTATTCTCATTCAGTCTATTTGTAGACAAAAAAGAATTTATGAATGGCTTCTCTTACAAAAATCTCATAGTTTGGCAAAAGGCAATAGAACTTACAAAACACTTGTATCTGTTAACAAATCAGCTTCCAAAGTCTGAAGAATACAATTTAAAATCGCAAATCCGACGGGCCGCAATTTCTGTAAGTTCAAATATCGCGGAAGGCTCTGCACGCATGACTTCTGCTGATCAAAAACGATTTTACATCATAGCGAGATCCTCTCTGATTGAGTTTGATTCACAATTGGAAACCGGAATCGCATTAAATTTTTTGAATAAGTCTGACTACAATTCCGTCTCGACCATCTCC
>JAATGW010000049.1 GCA_015654495.1 Chitinophagales bacterium | reverse complement strand
TGATCAGTAAACGGCTGATCAAAACCCGGCACTTTGCTGTAACGGTAAAGCATCTCTGTCAGCAATAACAATCCGATACAGAAAATGATCTGGTAAGTTGCTTTCCACCTGAATATCAGAAAAGCCACCAATGTTGTAAATGACAACTGGGTTAGTACATTCCATAATTCAAAAGACAATCCGTTTTTCCTGACAGCGTAATTAAGTACACCCCAGAAAAAGAGCCAGAAACATCTGACGAGGATTCTGCGAAATGTGGTATTCCACGAAACTCCGGAAAGCCATTGTTTATTCAGCGAGTAGGCCATCGCTGTGCCTGCGATGAACATAAATCCAGGCTGAATAAGATCCCAGAAGTACAATCCATTCCAGGGATGATGAAAGAACTGACCTATGAAAGTTTTTAACGGACCTCCGCTGAGTGATTCATTGATGTGGTCGTATAAGCCTGTGCTTTCAGCCATCAAAAGTACCATTATCAATCCACGCATAAAATCGAGGGAAAGCAGTCGGGAAGCTGGTTTGGTAAGATGCAGTTCTGTTGTCATATTTGTTCTGAAAGAAAAAAGGTATTCAAAAATTTGTTTTATTCATAAAAAATCCTTCATATTTGCGTTGTGAACAACTTTAGTATTAATAACAATTGGTGGTGGCATGCGAACTCATAAGGGGTCCTGATGTCACTATTATGTTATCAACATACAGCCCCGGATAATTATTCGGGGCTTTTTATTTTTATCCGGTTAATATAAGCATGAAAAAGAAGATACAGATCAAAACAACGGTAAAACGAATGCTGGCGGATGTGTATACACCTGTAGGTATTTATCTGCGCCTGCGCGACAGGTTCAGGGATACCGTATTGCTGGAAAGTACAGATAATCATGCGGCAGACAACAGTTATTATTTTATCTGCATTAATGCAATTGCAGGTATAGAAATTACAAATGCCGATTCCCTCGAGTACAAGTTCCCCGGAGAGAAACCACAGAAAACAAAGATTGAAACTGCTAAAACAGTTCCGGGTCTTGTGTGGGATTTTATGCAAAGATTTGAAACAACGCCATCTGCACCCGAAGCACGATTCGCCCGCGGATTGTATGGCTATACCAGTTTCGACGCTGTTCAGTTTTTTGATACTATTCACCTGAATAAAAAAGAGTACATAGCAGATGACGAGAAGAATCCGGGTGCTGTAATTCCGCTTATGCGTTACCGGTTGTACCAGTATGTTATTGCAATCAATCATTTCAAGGATGAGCTTTATCTGTGTGAAAATCATTTTGACCAGCTCAGTTCCTCAGCAGCGATAGTGGAAAATCTTATCCGCAGTCGTGATATTCCTTCATTTCCTTTCGGCACAAATGGTGCTGAACATTCGAACATGAAGGATGAAGAATATATGGAGATGGTGAAGAAGGGAATCAGCCATTGCCACCGCGGTGATGTTTTTCAAATCGTTCTGAGCCGGAGATTTCAGCAGTCGTTCACGGGAGATGAATTCAATGTATATCGTGCACTGCGCAGCATTAATCCTTCGCCTTATCTTTTCTTTTTTGACTATGGCGATTATAAGCTGATGGGTTCTTCTCCTGAAAGTCAGTTGCTGATCAAAAATGCTGTAGCCACATTGCATCCGATCGCCGGAACCTTCAGACGAACCGGAGACGACGAGACTGATCAGGTGGAAGCAGAGCGACTGCTGAATGATGCCAAGGAAAATGCAGAACATGTGATGCTCGTCGACCTCGCAAGAAATGACCTTAGCAGGGTCTGTGATAATGTACAGGTAGCCTATTATCGCCAGGTGCATTATTACTCGCATGTGATACACCTGGTTAGTCAGGTAACAGGTAAAGTGCGGCCGGATAGCAATCCATTTGTTCTGATGGCCAATACTTTTCCTGCGGGAACCCTGAGCGGCGCGCCAAAACATAAAGCAATAATTCTCATAGATTCCTTTGAGCCTACGGCCCGGTCATGGTACGGCGGCGCACTGGGTTTTATGGGATTTGACGGATCCTGCATACATGCAATTATGATCCGCAGTTTGCTGAGTATGAACAACACCCTTTATTACCAGGCGGGAGCCGGTATAGTAGCATCCAGCAATCCT
>JAATGW010000092.1 GCA_015654495.1 Chitinophagales bacterium | reverse complement strand
GAAAAGTAATTATACGCTTAATCGCTTTTTCAGATTTTTTGGTAAACGCTGCCTTCGTATAGAACCTCCTTATATTGTTTCGATAGTACTCGTAATTGTATTGGGGTACCTGTCTGCACAGACATCTGGTTACCGCGGAGAAAAATTTACATTCAATACCGGGCAGGTATTATCACATATAGCTTATCTGCCCGAACATCTTGGTTATAAATGGCTGCTTCCTGTGTATTGGTCATTGGAAGCTGAGTTTCATTATTATCTCTTAATAGGTCTATTGTTGCCAACACTCTGGAAAAACAATTATACCCTGCTATCAGGTTTTGTGCTGGGTCTTATTTCCAGCTATTTTATTCACCTCTATGTTTTCAGCTATATGCCTTTATTTATAATGGGCATCGTAGCTGCAGCTTATAAAACCGGTAAGATCAGGCTCGTGGTATATTTTCTCGTACTGGCTGCATGTATAGGTGTAAGTCTGCATCGTGGCCAGTCTGCAGTAATGCCGCTTACCGGATTTATTACTTCGATTATTATTGTCTGGGCTAAGTATAGTGATCCGATAACGGCTTTCCTTGGAAAAATATCTTTTTCGCTATACCTGATACACGTGCCGATCGGAGGTCGTATTCTTAATTATGCAGGAAGGTATGCTGACAGGGAATGGAAAGTGTGGGCTGCTTTATTTGTTGCACTGTTTGTTACAATAGTTTTTTCGTGGTTGTTTTACCGTGTTGTTGAATATCCCTCTCTTGCTTTAAGTAAAAAACTCCGGTACAGGAATTGAAGAAAGTTTTAATTATTTGTCCGCATTTTCCACCGGTAAATGCCGCTGATATGCACAGGATCAGGCATAGCTTGCCCTATTTTAAAAAATTCGGATGGGAAGCAGAAATAGCAACTGTTTATCCGCATTTTATAGAAGCGTACAGCCTTGATCCCCTGCTTCTCAAAACGATTCCTGATGAAATAAAGGTGCACTATGTTAATGCATGGGATGCAAAGAAATCAAGAAAGTTTGGCTTGGGTAGTTTGTCGATGCGCTCTTTTTTTCATTTTTTAAAAAAGGGAAATGAAATTTTAAAGAAAGGGGGATACGATCTTATTTATTTTTCAACTACTGCTTTTCATGTAATGGCTCTGGGGAGATACTGGCAGAAAAAATTTAAGATACCTTTTGTTGTAGATATCCAGGATCCCTGGCGGAATGATTTTTACCTGAGTAAACCAAAATCAGAAAGACCCAAAAAGTTTTTTATTTCCTACAGGATCGATAAATTTCTGGAGGCGTATACCATCCCTTCTGCCAATGGTATTATTTCAGTTTCTGATGCATATATCAAAACATTTAATGAACGATATAGAGAAACACAATCAACTTTGCATAAAGTAATTCCCTTTTCTGGCTCACCGATTGACTTTGAAGTAATGGAAGGTTCCATATTTGAATCAGGCAAAATACATTTTGATACGTCCCGTACAAATATAGTTTACATCGGCAGAGGTGGATATGATATGGATTATGCCATACGCCATTTTTTTTTAGCCTTAAAAAAGGGCCTGGATGAAAAGAAGGAAATTTTTTCAACGATAAAATGCTGGTTTATCGGTACCAGTTATGCTTTGGAAGGGAAGGGAATAAAAACAATTCAACCAATTGCAGAGGCTATGGGTCTTGGAGGCATTGTAACAGAAGTAACCGATAGGATTCCCTTTTTTGAGAGTTTATTTCTTATGCGCAAGGCAGATATTCTTTTTGTGCCTGGATCTGTTGATGCAGGCTATACTGCTTCTAAAATCTATCCCTATATCCTGGCAGAAAGACCGCTGCTGGCCATATTCAACGAGGAAAGCAGCGTGGTCCAGATTCTGAAAAAAGTGAAAGCCGGTACTGTTGTGACATTTCCGAAAAAAGAACAGGATCCTGCAAAATTTATTGTCAGCATTTACAATGGTTTAATTGGATTGTTAAGCAAGGTCCCGGTATCGCTATATGATAAAGAAGCATTTAAAGAGTATGGCGCTGAAGCCATGACTTACAAGCAGGTTTCATTTTTCGATGAAGTGATCAGTTCATTTCGCGGCAAGTGAAATGAATGATATGAAATTCTGAGATACTAAAATCCAAATTCAACAATTAATTGAAACGTTTAGCAATAGTTACTTCTCATCCTATTCAGTATAATGCTCCGCTTTTCAGATTATTAAGTGAGCGAAATAATATCTCAATAAAAGTTTTTTATACGCTGGAACAAAAAGCATTTCAATTTGACCAGGAATTTGGGAAAAAGATTGAGTGGGATTTACCCCTGCTTGAAGGATATGAATTTGCTTTTATATCAAATGGGGGAAATGAAAAAAGAGGTTTCTGGGACGTAAGAAATCCTGGACTTGAAGCAGCAATCCTGGAATGGCGTCCTGATGCGGTTTTGGTATACGGATGGAATTATTTAAGTCATTTCAGAATAATCCGTTTTTTTAAAAAGAGCATCCCGGTGTTTTTTCGCGGAGATTCAACAAATGTGAACAGGCGTGGAACAGTAAAGAGTATCATCAGAAAATATTTTCTCGGATTTATTTACGGTCGTGTCAACAAGGTATTTTACGTAGGCACAAATAACAAAGAATATTATCGTGCGGTGGGTTTGAAAGATGAGCAAATGGTATATGCTCCGCATTCGGTAGATAATGTGCGATTTACCAGGCAATCGGAATTTTATAAAACTGAAGCGAATGAGCTGCGAAATCAACTGGGTATACCGGGAAACGCGGTAATTTTTCTTTTTGCGGGAAAGTTTTATGACCTGAAGCAACCGGAAATACTTTTAAAAGCTTTTATTCAGTTGAATCCGGGTAATGCACACCTTGTTTTGGTAGGTGACGGGATTCTGAAAAGCAACCTGGAAAAAATTGCCGGCAGTGACGAAAGAATTCACTTTTTGCCCTTTCAGAACCAGTCCAGGATGCCTTTGATCTATCAGTTGTGTGATGTATTCTGTTTAACTTCGAAATCTGAAACCTGGGGTTTGGGTATCAATGAAGCGATGGCATGCAGAAAGGCGATCCTGGCAAGCACCCGTGTTGGATGTGCGGTGGATCTGATAAAACCAGCCCTTAACGGTTTTATTTTTGAATCCGGAAATCAGAAGGATCTGGTAGCAAAAATGCTACAGTTGTTGAGTCCCGAAGAGCTCAAAAAAATGGGCAGCATTTCTTATGATATTATACAGGCCTTTACGTTTGAGAAGATTGCAGAAGCCATTGAATCTGTTATGTTAAATCAATAACCATCGAAAACAGAGTTCCATATTTTTTTTCCGGAGCATACCTGATACTTTTTTTTGTCAGTTTATTCTCGCCTGCATATGAAACAACCATTTATCTGTTGTTGGGTTTGGTTATTACTTCCATATTATGGAATCTCGGTAAGGGAATAGTGCTTATGGAGTCTGTTGCACTTATGTATATTGTTAGCTGTGTAGTAATGCCATTGATCGGGTATAACCAGTATAGTATCAATAATTATCTGGCGAGGATATTTGTAAAATATATGCAGGTACCTGATCAGGTTTATTTTAGCTATATCCTCCCTGCTGTAATAATTTTTGTTTTTGCTATCACTTTTCCGTTGGGGAAAAAAGTAAGTGATAAGGGTACCGTATTTATGCAGCAGATGGGCAGGATTAAGAAAATCCTGAACCGCAATAAGAAAACTGGTGTGGTTATGGTTTGTGTTGGTTTCTTCATGTTATTTGCTTCGCGATTATTACCATCTACACTTCAGTTTTTTGGTAATCTTTTTTATTTCTCCTCCTTTGCGGGGATATTATATATTTTTCATTCCGATGACCGGAAGCTTAAGCTGATTATGATCCCTTTGTTTCTGGGGGTACTGGTGATAAATGCGCTGAATTCAAGCATGTTTACTATCATAGTTTACATGGGAATTACAGTTTATTCTCTCTTTTTAATAGGTTTGAAAGCGTCGTTTTTAAAGAAGGTTGTAATTTTTTTATCCGCAGTATTTTTTATTCTGGTGTTACAGAATGTAAAAGGAGTGTATCGAAACTACATAAGGGAGAAAAACTATACAGAAAGCCGTGCTGAACTTTTCGTCAAAATCGCAATAGAAAAATTTAGCCAGGGAAATGCACTGGTGGAAGAAACATCATTCTTCCCTGTTTATGTACGCATGAACCAGGGCTTCAATATCTCTCTCGTTCTTCAGCGAATACCGAGCCGGAGTGAGTTCGATAATGGAAAACAATTAACAAGGGTGGTGCTGGCTTCTCTCGTGCCAAGGCTTTTCTGGCCGGATAAACCCGAGGCCGGAGGCAAATTCAACATGCAATATTATGCCGGTGTTCCAATAGTCGGCTGGTCAACAAATATTGGTCCGCTTGGTGAAGCATATGGAAGCTTCGGTGCAGGTGGAGGGATTTTGTTTATGTTTCTATTAGGTGTTTTTATCCGTTTCATTTATCTGCGTGTGTTTTACCTTGCTCTGAAAACACCATTATTGATATTGTGGTTACCAGTGCTTTTTTATCAGGTTACCTATTCTGCAGAAACCGATACATTACAGATTTTAAATTCAATTTTCAAAACGGCTTTTTTTATTTTTTTAGTTT
>JAATGW010000341.1 GCA_015654495.1 Chitinophagales bacterium | reverse complement strand
GATCTTTACACCGTTGCCCACAACCACGTTATTGTCTATGAAAACATTCTGGCCTATATTGCAATTTTCACCAACTTTTGCTCCCGGCATCAGGTGACAAAAATGCCAGATTCTGGTACCCCTTCCAATACAGGCACCATTATCCACCACCGATGAAGGGTGGACATAATAGTCTGTTATCATCAATTCTCTTTAATAGATTGGTTTCTAAAGCAGTACTATAACGGGCAAATTACAGATTTTAGTGTTTAATATGGCTTTTTATATTTCGGGAATCCTGGTTCCCAGTTTTTTAGGTGGGAAATCCAGCCTTTTAAGCTCTGTAAATTATATCCGCTTATCAGATTGACTGCTTAAGAATTTCTATTTTAGGGGAAGATCTGAGTCTGTTCTTCACAAAATCAATGTCTTTTATATATATAGTATTCAAATTTCCAAAGGCTTCCAGCCTTAGCAGGGATCTTGTAGCTGGTTCATATTGGTAAGGCAAAAATCCGTGGCTGAGAAGTGACTGATGGATAAGTGATTCATCAAAACCATAATTGCTCCCTGCTCCATTCAGCTCAATGATTATCGCCTTTAATTCGTATCTGTCCAGGAGATCACCTGATCCCGCTAATACTTCGGTTTCATATCCTTCCACACCAAGTTTTATTAACTGAGGAATTTTTTCCCCAACCATCGTATCCAGCCGTTTTATGGGAACATCAATTGCCGACGCATCTCCTGAAACGGCCACATGGTTAATTGTATCTAAGGATGTGGTAAAAGGAATACTGCCTTCACTTCCGCCAAGCGCCATATTATAAGCGATAACCCGGGATTCCATTCGATTAATCCGGATATTATCCATGAGAAATTCATAGGTAGCTGGTGCAGGTTCAAAGGCGATTGTTTGAGCCTGGCAATGTCCGGATGCAAGTACAGTATAGCTACCTATATTGGCTCCGATATCCAGAAAAAGATCTTCGGATCTTAAAAAGTGAAGGAGAAAAAACATGTCTTCGTAGTCATGTAACCCGCAATACAGATTCCCCGTAGCACCGGCCATTCCTTTCTTAACAATTATTCTTGCTTTATCAGTGATTGGATAAATTATTGGCCAGGGAAGAAACCTTGAGCTGACCTGCCATTTAAAGAACCGCTGCAAGGCATCGTACTTTCTGGTTTTATTCAGCGGGTGATTCAATATGAACTCTAAAGTCTTTTTAAGGCCCATAGCCCTATATTTAATTTTTGTGCTGCAATAACGGTTAAAAAAACGAATAATGATGTGCTGCAAACCAATCAGTATTAAAAAATCGTATTTGATACATCCGTAATGTTCCGATTATCCCAAATATCTCCCGCTGAAAGATTTTTGAAAGGATTCTCGTTTTATTAACAAACCTTGAAAGCCCTGGCCCGTCCTATGCATAAGGAAAACATATCCGAACCTAAATTTTCGAAATATGTGGATCATTTTAATTGGAGTTTTCGCAGGACTGGTTTATGAAGCATTCAGACAGCACAGGGAATTGAATGATTTTGTTGACAAACATAACAAGGAACAAAATCCGGGTCTTGAATGACGACTTTTCCCGCCCAGGTTTTTCTTTTAATACCGCAGATTTCCGGTAGCGCAGCATGTTCACCGGATAATTCATTAAGTTGAGGCCTAAACTCATCCGGATGCGGTTTTCAATCCATCAGAAATCAATAAATGGCTGGAAAATTTTCAGTTTGCGCGATCAGGCAACTGGAAGTTTCGCAGATATAATTCCGGAAGCAGGTGGAATTCTGAACGCTTTTGGCTTCAACAGACAAACCGGGAATTTTCAGATAATTGATGGCTATGATTCAAAACAGGATTGGCAGGAACAACACAACAGCCGGTTTAAAAGTGCAAAACTTTCACCTTTTGCATGCAGGATTTCCAACGCTTCATTTCAATGGCAGGCAGAAACATATAGCCTGCAGAAATCAGTAACCGGGGGACATGCCCTGCACGGATTGTTGTTTGATGCTGACTTCAGGGTAGCTGACGAATACATTACCGAAGACTTCGCCGAGCTTCACCTGATCAGCAGCTACAGAGGCACAGATCCTGGTTATCCATTTGCCTACGACCTGCTGGTGAGATACAGGCTCAGCAAAGACCGGCGCCTTTTATTGTTTACGGCCATCCATAACCGAAGCAGATTGCCTATTCCGGTAGCCGATGGATGGCACTCTTATTTCAGCTTCGGAAAGCCCGTCGATTCCCTCTTGCTTACTATAAAGGCCAGATCTGTTTTTGAGTATAATGCCAACCTTGTTCCCACAGGGAATTTTACGGATGATAAACGATGGTTCAACGGTGCATCAATCGGGAGCATGCTTCTTGACAACTGCTATGTTCTTCTTCAGGTTGAAGAACAACCAGGCTGTGTACTGACCGATCAGGAACGTGGTGTTTCAGTTGAAATCATACCTTCTGCCTCCTATCCGTTCCTGCAGGTGTATATTCCTGAACACCGCAACAGCATTGCGCTTGAGCCCGTCAGCGCTCCACCTGATGTTTTTAACAATGGTATTAATCTTATAACACTTGCTCCTGACCATACCGCAACTTTTTCAGTTGATTTCATGATAACGTTGAAGAATAATCGTTAATCCACCTTTCCTTTCCCCACTTCGAACAATTCTTCCCAACGTGTGGTATAACGCGGACTCCGCTTGTCCTGACGCATGGTCCAGTGCCGGGTTGTTCCGGTTGCTCCATACCTGATAACATCACCCCGCATGCTGAAATTCAGATTGTCCATCACATCCATGAGGGCTGTTTTGTTTTTTTGCTGCTCTGCCGAAAAAAGGTCGGCCTGTACAGAATTGTCCGGAACAATGCCACCAAGGATAACTCCCGCTTTCAGGTACTTCACACCCTCGCGGTACAGTGAGGTTACCAGCGGCATGGCATGAGCGATAAGTTCATGGGTTACAGAACTGGGTCTGGGGAGGTTAAAATAACGATGATCTGTACCTGGCTGGTACTGATAAGGTTTTCCTTTTGAACCATTGGTCACTACAAAAACATCCAGTGAAGATGCAGCCGAATACTGGCGTCGTAGCTTTTCAGCTGCACGGGCTGTATAGGTTGCAATTGCTTCACGCAAGGGTTCAAGCGTGTACACCGGCGCGCCGAACATCCTTGTAGTGGCAATCATTTTCTTTTTCTCCAGCGGATCTTTCTTTTCACGCATTGTTTCTCCGCATAACTCTTTTATCAGTCTCACACCTACGACTCCCCCCAGATTTTTGCGCGCCCATTCCAGGGGGATATGCTTTAACTGCCAGGCCGAACGGATGCCAAATTCGTCGCGGAGTTTTACTGCATAACGGTAACCTATACCCCAGATATCCGACACTTCTGTTTCTTCCAGTGCTTCCCGGATTTGTTGGTCAGATTGAAGCACAAGAACACCATTTGTGATGCCAGGTCTTTTCTTAGCAAGCCGGTTGGCCATTTTGCTGAGCACCCGCGAAGGACCAACACCAACGGATACACGAACTCCGGTCCATTGCTCAACGGTGTTCTTCAGGTGAATTGCATAATCATTCAGATTCTCCGGCGGGATATGGCTTAATTCGATAAATGCTTCGTCAACTGAATAAACTTCAACCCTGTCCTCATTACTATCGTTGGCGATTACCCTTAGGGTATCCATAACCCGGCGGCTCATATCTCCGTAGAGATAATAATTGGAAGAAAACACCGTAATTCCGGCTTTTTCGAGTTGCTCACGGCATTGGTAATAAGGAACTGCCATGCCAATTCCTGCTTTTTTCGCTTCTTCGGTTCTTGAAATGACACATCCGTCGTTATTGCTCAGCACCACAATGCCTCTTTCCTTAAGATCAGGGCGGAACACGCGCTCACAGGAACAATAAAAACTATTGCAGTCAACAATCGCGTACATAAGTTTCAATTACAGACTGTGAATGACATAGGTGACTACACCCCAGACAGAGAAATCCGCATAAGGATCGATATCGATCGGCGAGAGGTTTTTTGTTTCAGGTAAAAGCCGCACTTTATTAAATGTTTCTTCAAACCGGCGGATCAGCATTTCGCCGTTGAGAGTTGCCATGATCACTTTGCCGCTCTCAGCCCTCATGCTTCTGTCAACGATCACAATATCACCCGAAAATATTCCAGCTCCCTGCATGGAATCGCCCGCCACACGCATAAAAAATGTAGCCGGTTTATTGCGTATCAGCTGCTCGTTCAGATCAATGCCTCTTTCAGAATAATCATCGGCTGCAGCACCAAAGCCAGTGGCATCGGCGGTTTTCACCTGTTGCTGTTTAAAGTGCTTCGTTCCTGTAAAGGACGCACTGTAGATTTCCCCATTCATAAAAACAGATTTGGAATATTCTAAATTATTTAGTAAATTTATACTAAATAACTGATCATTCAATATTTTTTTATGCAGAAAAATTCTCTTATTACCCCGGTTTCAGGGGTGGCTGCGACAATTAAGCATTCGACTCCGGGAATGATGATCACAGACAGAATCCAGTATAAACTGGTGGTATTTCCTGAGGGGGAGGCAGGTAAAACGGTTCGTGAACTGGCGAAAGAACTCATGAGAGAAGCTCCCGCTGGCATGTGTATTCATAAAAAGCCATATGTCGCTGTTGCTGCTTTTGAAGGAAATGAGCTGATGGAGCCCACTCTGATCCGCTGGATCCAACGGGTTTGTAATTCCCATTATCGTTTTACGGTCTGGTTTAATAATTTCGGAACATCACCGGCCGAATGTCTGCACCTGCGGATTATGGATGCAGCGCCTTTTCTGAAACTCATTTCCGGTCTCAAAGTCATTGAAAACTATATCCATTCCAACAGCACCGGCAAAATAAAATGGTCTGCACGGCCGGTGTGCTCGCTGGTATCGGGATCTGCAGAAGCTTCCTGGTTTGAATTTATCCTTGGAAAATTAAGAGATGAATTTCATGCATCATTCCGGAGCTGCAGCCTGGTTCTATTGAAATCGCCGGAAGAAGGTTCTGATGCTGAAGATGAAGTAGTGAATGTATTTCCTCTGTACCCCTGAATCACGTTCAACGTTTAAGGTTAAACGTTGAACGTGATGAGGTATCGTTTTTAATTATTTCGCTGCAAAACGTTCATTCACCTTAGCCCAGTTCACCAGGTTCCAGAACGCGGCCAGGTAATCAGCTCTTTTGTTCTGGTATTTCAGGTAATAAGCGTGTTCCCAAACATCTACACCAAGTAATGGGGTTCCTTTTACTTCCGCAACATCCATCAGCGGATTGTCCTGGTTTGGTGTGGAACTCACTTCCAGTTTGCCGTCTTTTACAATCAGCCAGGCCCAGCCGCTTCCGAAACGGGTCATTGCTGCATTGCTGAATTTTTCTTTAAACGCGTCCAGGGATCCGAAATCCTTTGTGATTGCATCCACGACAGCTCCTGAAGGAGCAGCACCCGAAGCAGGAGCCAGTGTTTCCCAGAAAAAACTATGGTTCCAGTGACCGCCGCCGTTATTGCGTACTGCCGGTGAAATGGTTCCGGCAACTGCAACTAATTCAGCCAGGGTTTTGTTTTCATTTGGCGTACCTGCAATTGCTTTGTTCAGGTTATCGACATAAGCCTGGTGATGTTTATCATGGTGGATCTTCATTGTTTCCGTGTCTATATAAGGCTCCAGTGCATCAAATGCATATGGCAGCGCAGGTAATGTAAATGGCATAAAAAATAAATTTTATCGGTTGATGAAAAACTAAGTGACAGGTTGCAAAAATAATGGCTGTGATGGAAACCAGCTTCAATAAAACGGAATATGTTAACAGGACTCTGTTAAATTAGGGTTAGGTCGTGCATTCTCCACGTTTAACGTTAAAGGTTCAACGTTAAACATGTTAGAATGCTAGCGCCTTGAACCAAAAAAATTCCTCATTAATACCGCAGATTCCTCAGCGAGTATTCCTTTCTGAATTAATGCTTTCGGATGAAACGGATTATGAGGACCTGTTAACCGGGCAAAGCCATTTTTTTCGTCGGCAGCGCCCCACACAATTCTGGAAATCTTGCTCCAGTATATGGCTCCGGCACACATCAGGCATGGCTCTACAGTGATGTAAATAGTAGCGTCCGGCAGGTATTTTGCTCCCAGCTGATTAAAGGCAGACGTGAGTGCAATCATCTCGGCATGCGCAGTTGGATCTTTCAGTTTCTCAACCATGTTGGAACCGCGGGCGATGATCTGTGTTCCTACAGTTATTATTGCGCCTACAGGCACTTCACCGGTTTCCATTGCTTTAACTGCTTCTTTTAAAGCCAGCCGCATAAAATGTTCGTCATCCATAGGAAGAAATATCCACGAATATATAATGATCCCTATACCGGGCGTAGTTTTGTTTTCTCTCTTTATTTAAACCGGTTTGAATATATTTAGCTGTTCAAAATAATCCGATATGTGTTTTTATAATGGCATCCTGGTTAAAAGGGCGGAACATATCAAATTAAACAAAATTGAAAAAGAAATCAGGCAGTATGATATTTCATTAAAGATCCCGATGATGAGTGGGTTTGCCTTTTCTGAATGGCCGGTTGTGCGTCTGAAAAAAGGTGGAAATGATATTGAGCTGATGATGATGCATTGGGAATTGATTCCTTTCTATTTAAAAAACACTGCAGAACTCGAACAATTCCGGCGCGGCGGTCTCAACCCAAAAACGGGTAAAAAAGATCCGCCACGAAATACGCTAAACGCAATTGGCGAAGAACTATTCCAGAAGGTTACCTATAAACAGGCTGCGCAAAAAAGAAGATGTCTTGTTTTGTCTTCCGGTTTTTATGAATGGCGGCACTATACCATGCCGGGTTCAAAAAAGGATATCGCCTATCCTTATCATGTAACAGTAAAAAATAAAGAATATTTTTTTATGGCTGGAATCTGGCAACCCTGGACGGACCAGGAAACCGGTGAGATGATTAACAGCTTTGCTATTATCACAACAGCCGCCAATCCGTTGATGGAACAGATTCATAACAGGAAAAAAAGAATGCCAGTGATTTTACCTGATGAACTCGCCTGGGAATGGATTCAGGAAGGTTTACCGGAACAACGCATTACCGCACTTGCCACTTTCCAGATTCCCGCCGGTGAAATGGAAGCTTATACTATTGCAAAAGGTTTTCGTGAATCTGCCGATCCGTTGGAGCCGGAGATTTATGCGGAGCTGCCTGAGCTCAACGTTCAACATTAAACGTTTAACATTGAACGTGAGTATGTTACACGCGGAAATAAACCTTCTTTCTATCCATCCACCAACCCACCAGCCAGCAGGTGAACATCATCGTTAGCGAAAAGAAAAAGGAGCCCCCGGGTCCCGGAAGTATTTTTTGAAAAAATGAAATATTAATGGCATTGTACCAGCTGTTGCCATCCTTATCACGAACAGTATAGAGCAGGATAGCTATCAGATCCGAAAGTATATAAATCGCCAGCGGATTTTTTCCGAATACTTCAAAAAAACGGGTCCATTTTTTCCTCTCACGGATATCGATAACATAAATCAATGTACCCAGGATCATCATCGCAAGTCCGCAGGTATACAACACAAAAGGACTGGTCCAGAGTTTCTTATTTATGGGGAAAACCGGGTGCCAGAAATAAGCTATGGCAACCATCACAGCGCCAGCTATCATTAGGCGGCTGATTGTAAAATCCGTATTCCCGTGTTTTCGGATAAACAGACCACAGTAATAACCTATAATAACATTTACCACCGATGGAAGCGTACTTAGCAGACCCTCCGGATCAAATGCAATTCCCTCTCCATGATAAAGATGTGCATCTCCAAAAAGCCATTTGTCGAGTTTCAATCCTACATTCCCCGTCATCGAATAGTCGCCACCGTAAGCAAGTACTAACCAGTATCCGATCAGGAACAATACACTTAATATCCAGACTGTTTTTGTTGAAAGATACCGGATCATCAGGGCCGCAATTCCATAGCAAAGTGCAATGCGTTGGAGAACTCCAAGGATGCGGGTATGGCTGATCGGTTTAAAATGCCATCCGCTATCATTATGTCTGAAAAAAGGAAACCAATATATCAGGTACCCGATCAGGAATATGAGCAATACTCTTTTGAAGATTTTCCATAATACCTCCCGGTTACTCAATGTATCTAACTTAGACATGGAAAAAGCCATTGCGTTTCCAACCACAAATAAAAAGGTCGGGAATACAAGGTCTGTAGGTGTAAATCCGTGCCAGGCTGCATGTTCCAGTGGCATAAAGGGTATAGCTCCGGAACCCTGGTTATTAACGATAATCATGAAACACACTGTGATGCCACGCAATACATCCAGGGCTAAATAACGTTGAGGTTGAGAACTGGTCATGAAAAAAGGATTACCACAATATAATCATTGCTGTAATTTACAACCCATCTTCCGTCAATAAAATTCCGGCGATCCCGGCAAACATCCAAACGCCAGGATCAACCGGAATTTACACGCTCAAAAATGTATTCCTTCAATCTGAACAGAACTGATGAGCCACCCATTGTCATCATCAGGTACAAAATTCACCTGCCATGATCCTTTTGCAATAAAACAATGAGTACCTGTACAAAGACCGGTTTCATGATAACCCTTAACCACGCCCCCGGTTTCAGATACATAAGTTTTCTTGGCTTCAAGTACAATATTTTTTATTGAACTAAACCGGGTCCTGAATTTCTTTATATATTCCATGAACTCAGTTTCGGGAATGTCATGGTATTGATTTAAAGAAACAAATTCTGTAGAACACATCTGTTCATCAGAGCAGTCCATATTCAGGATTTTTCCAATACAACCCTTAACGGCTGCATATTCGCATTCATAATAAGGGTCGGGATGAAACTCATCATATACAAAACAGTAAATACCGGGACTCGGAAAATCAGGAACTTCCACGGATGGAAACTCTTCCGTAAGGAACCTGTAAATTTCACGTGGGGTTACATTCGGACTGATCACGCTGAAATGAATTCCATGCTTCATAAGCAGTGTCTGCATTTTGCGAATGACATCAGGAATTTCTGCTTCAAACAACTCGCTTACTTTCGGAAAATGTTCAGGAAAACCGATTTTTTCCCAAACAGTAATATTCTTTCCTTCTTTGATGTTGTTATGAAATTCCCGGACCTGCGTCAGAAACTGGTGTTCAATCCCGGGGTCCAGTTCTTCAATTCCTGGTCCATTGAAAAATTCTGCTCCGTATTCAAGCATCATTTTCAATTTCAAAATGTCAATTTCTGTCCGGAGTTCTTCGGGTGATAATTGGGAAGGCATAGAGATATGATTTTTGCTAAATATCATACCGCTGTTAAAAAGTTCCCGGTGAAATCAGCAGTTTATTAAAGAGATTTTTCTATCCCTGCGCGTGAATAAAACATGTCTTTATTGGATGCTTTGAATTATATTCTAACCAAGGGCTGCGTGAAGATCGGCTTTGAGGTCATCAGCATCTTCAATACCTACGCTGAGTCTTATTAATGAATCACTCAAACCGTTTTTAATTCTTTCTTCCCTTGGAATCGAAGCATGCGTCATGGACGCAGGGTGATTGATAAGTGATTCAACACCGCCGAGGCTTTCGGCAAGTGAAAATAATTTTGTGGATGACAAAACTTTTTTCGCAGCATCAACTGATTCATCTTTTAACTCGAAACTGATCATGCCACCAAAATCTCTCATCTGTGAAATTGCTATATTATGATTTGGATGTTCAGAGAATCCCGGCCAATATACTTTTTTAATTTTTGCATGACCTTTTAAAAATTCAGCGATCAACTTTCCATTTTCACAATGCCGCTGCATCCTCACGCCTAAAGTTTTAATACCTCTCAATACCAGAAAACAATCCATGGGTCCCGGGACCGCACCGCAGCTTTTTTGCAGAAAATACAATTGTTCGCGAAGTATTTCATCATTCATGATCAATGCCCCCTGGATAACATCACTATGCCCGCCCAGGTATTTTGTTGAAGAATGCATAACCAGATCTGCTCCGAGATCCAGTGGATTCTGCAGGTAGGGTGAGGCAAAAGTATTATCAACACATAAGTAAATTTTCTTCCCTTTTGTGATTTCCGCGACAGCTCTGATGTCAGTAATATTCATCAGAGGATTGGTTGGCGTTTCAATCCAGATCAGTTTTGTTTTATCATTGAGATAAGAATGAATATTCTGAGTATCGGTCATGTTCACAAAATGAAATCTGATCCCGAATTTTTCAAAAACTTTTGTAAACAGCCTGTAGCTACCGCCGTATAAATCATTAGAGGCAATTACTTCGTCACCAGGCGACAGTAACTTAATTACAGCATCCGTGGCAGCAACTCCACTCGAAAATGCAAGACCGTATTTTCCGTTTTCAATTACAGCAAGTGCTTCTTCTAATGCAAACCTTGTAGGGTTCTGTGAACGTGCGTATTCAAAGCCTTTGTTCTTACCGGGAGCTTCCTGAACATAAGTGGAAGTCTGGTAAATCGGCGTCATAATAGCCCCGGTCGAAGGATCCGGATGCGAACCTGCATGTATGAATTTTGTTGCTGCTTTCATCTATTTTTTTTGAGTTTGTAAAGATAACTGTTGTAATTAAGTTCAGACTTTATACTGTAGTCAGAACAAAATTGCAAGGGTCTGCAAACTAATCCCGGCATAGTATTCCCGCTACCCAGTACTTCCAGTCAGCGTTGTTTTCATCGTATGATGCTGAAGGAATAACAGCTCTTTTCAATGCCCGGGGAGATAAAATCTTTTTATCAATCAGCATCTCTTTCCCCTTCAGGATTTTTTTCTGAACGTCAACATCCTGCATCCAGGATTTCTGCGGAGGTTCAAAACCGGTTTTGCCTTTTCTCCAGATTATTGTTTCAGGTATCCGGTTCCGGTAGCTGTTCCTGAGGATCCATTTATTATACCCGTTTCTGATTTTAATTCCTGAAGGCAAAGAAAATACAAACTGTACAAGTTCATGACTCAGGAATGGCAAACGCAGTTCCCGGCCCCATGCCATCGAATTACGATCAGCGTACTGTAATAATTCCTGTAACGGCCCCTGCATGGTATCATAATACAAAATATCATTAAGCTTCTCAACAAATGGTTTCTGTACAACGCTACGGTCATAATTATCCTCAGCAAAATGCCGGTCCAGTTCCGGCTGAAATCGCTGTTTTCCTGCCGTTTTTCTTTCAAGCATCCATGTTGTTAATGCAGGCAATTTTGCCGAAAAATAATTCCTTGTTCCCCAGTCGTTCAGAAAGCCGTTTGCTTTTAATTTTTTTGATTCTGCAGAGGTCATCTTCCAGTTATTATCAGCAATTATTTCCTGAAGCCACCATTTCGAATAGCGTTCATATCCTGCAAAAATCTCATCGGCGCCCTGTCCATCCAATAAAACCGTTATATGATTTTCCATTGCCAGGCGATATACGAGCCACTGGGCGAATACGCTTG
>JAATGW010000081.1 GCA_015654495.1 Chitinophagales bacterium | reverse complement strand
CAATGGTAAACATAATCAGATGACAGAGCCAGACTGCCTCATGAGATAGATCCCATTGGAGAAAATGGCTTTTACTGTCAGGTGTACTCAAAGTTATTTAACATCTAAACATTAGCGTCGCGCTGATAGGGAGACTGCCTACTGCCTAAAAAGACAAGAGGTCAGAACTTTCGCTCCGACCTCTTTGTTTCAACTTCAACCTGTCTATTGAAACGAACTTTACCGCAACGTTAAACGTTCAACGTTAAACGTTTAGCGTGTTCCTACTTTTAATAAATCCATAACTGAAATCAGCGAACCACCGTAGCTCTTTTCTTTTTTCTTCATAACCGAAGTCTCCATTACTGTTTCGTCTTCTCCTTCCTTTGGTGCATCAGGATCAACTGATGTTTTCAGTTTGATATTGATCGTTGTATCCTTGTCTTTTATTTTGATATCAATTGTATCTCCATCCTTACGATAACGATATTCTCCACCCCGTTTGTTTTTCTCCAGTTTCCAATCTCCATCATCTTTGTTTTCATCCTGTCTTTCATCATCATCTTTATACATTCTGTCCAGCCCTTTTTCTCCCATAACATACCAGGTATCACTCATCCAGGAGTAAGAATTATCCCAGTCATCAAAATTATCATTGAATCCATTTCTTCCGGTGTTAATGCTGAACCAGTTATACCTGTTAAGACTTCTGTCGATCCTGATGGCTTTACCTGCAGGCACTTCAATTACAACGAGTACCTGTTGATTACGGAATTTACTTTCTCTTGAAATCGTAAACCCTCTTGGCAGGATAAGCAATGAATCATTTTGCTTTATAGGGAAGCTAAGTTGTGATGCTGTTTCTTCTGCAATTGCAGGTGAGCTTCCACGTGCAAGTTTTAACTGATATACATGGTATAAGGAATCTTTACTTCTCACAATTTTCAGACGCACATTGTTCAGCAGCATGCTATCCTCATCACTTGAAAGTGCAGGGAACTGGTTATCGTGTTCTTCAAACCAGATCATTCCGTAATACTTGCCTTCAAGTTCACCAACATCTACCAGCATCCTGTTATTGGAAGGCTGTGCGATACTTACTTTCTCTTCAACATATCCTGTTCTTTTAAACTGACGTGAAACAAGCCCTGCCAATGTGATAACACAAACCCAGCCAATGATCCACAAACTTCCAAAAGCATATCCGAGATAATTGTTTTTCGACTTCACACCTGAAATCCTGCGTATGAGCCAGATAACCATTGCAACAATCGGTACGCCAAGGAAAAGAATCAATGTGCCCCAGGCGGTTGCGTTCTGCCAGAATCCTTCAATCATAAAAGACTTGAGCGGGAAAACTCCTACACCGGAGAATATCAGTGCCATCAGGCCAATCAGCAATCCAAAAGCAATCATGCCGGCGATGAAGAGAAAGAACGCTTTAAACAATACCCCAACTGCATGTCCGATACTACTGCCTGCCCTTCTTGCTACCGGTCCTGCCTGTGATGCAAATGCCTGTCCGCGTTCTCTCACTTCCTCACTCCATTCTGCCGCTCTTTCCTTAAATTCCGATCCCATTTTTTCTGCCCTGCCTTTTACTCCCTGCATCTCGCCCTGTACTGTATTTTTTATGCTTTCGAGATCAATTTTTTCTCCGCGCATTTCCAGTTTTTCAGTAGCTGTATTTGCGAATGGAACAACGATCCAGAGAATAATATATGTAACTATCAATGTACCTCCGAAGGAACCAAACACAACATCAGGGAATCCATCAAAACGACCCCAGTGATTTCCGAAAATACTTCCAAGAATTCCGATAAAGAATGGAAGCGTGAAAATCAAACGTGGGATCCACACACCTATATTAAAATAAGAAGAGATACCTGAACAAACACCACCGATTACTTTATCATCCGGATTTCTATACAAACGTCTCCGCACATTGAATTCCATTTCCCTCGCAGGTAACACAATCCAGAGAATAATATATAATAACACTCCGGATCCAAATCCGCCGAAAGTAATAAGTGCAAATAATATGCGTACTACAGTCGGATCTATTTTAAGGTAATGTGCCAGCCCGCTACAAACACCACCCAACACTTTATCAGTTTCATTCCTGTACAAAGATCCTCTTGGCTCCACAATTGTGGAAGATGCACGACTGCCGCCGCTATTAGCTGATTTGGACGAAGCCGTTTCGCTCACTTCCGCAAGATCACCATCAAAGTCCTCAGGACGACCGATACTTGTTACAATGCTATTAATATCAGCATCTGTGATACAGCCAGCAGGATTATTTTTTAGCCTTTCAATAAACAATTCCGCAATCCTGTTTTCAATATCATTGATGATTTCCTCTTTTCCTTCTTCACGTGCGAAATAGCGGTGCAGACTATCCGTATATTTCTTTAATTCTTCATAAGCAGATTCCTCAATCGGAATGACCCTGCCCTGAAAATTTATATTGATTACCTTTTTCATTGTCTGTTCTTATTTATTGGTTGAAGTTGGCGTAAGATTCTGTCACTGTCTGTCCGTTCTGAGTAATCTGTTGCACAGCATTGGCAAGTTCATTCCAGGTAGATTCGAGCTCTTTATAAAACTCTGCACCTTTATCAGTGAGTGAAAAATATTTTCTGGGAGGACCACTCTGACTTTCTACCCAGCGGTAGGTCAGGAGGTCGGCATTTTTCAGCCTTGTTAAAAGCGGATATAATGTACCCTCCAGGATATGCAGATTCGCTTTCTTCATTTCCTCAATGATATCACTGGGATATGCTTCGGCGCGCTTTATAATGGAGAGTATGCAAAATTCCAGTACGCCTTTCCGCATCTGGCTCTGGGTATTCTCAATGTTCATGCTGCTAAATTTCTAAAGTGAGTAAATCCTAAGCGGCCATTCAAAATGCGTGTTGACGGATTGGGAATGGACGAAATTCTATCTGTTGTTCTTTAAACTGTCTTTTACTTTATCCTTGCTTTTGATCCTTTCCGTTCATTCACCAACCCGTTTGTTCCGCTTTCTGAAAACAAAGCTATGGGTAAAATCTGATACTAAGTAATGCATAGTACCTCTTTTTTTATAGTACCCGGCTGTCTTTGATATCGGCCTTAACCGAGAACACAGGTTTGATAAGGGTTTCAGCCGAAAATGGGCATTTTCAGCATTTTAAAAAATCTTGACAAATGGTAGAAAAAATGGATAAATGGCGGCGACTTTTTCCGCGGTCGTTTCCTGATCTCAGTCAAAAGTCAGTTTCTTAAGGTAAAACATGCGTGGATCAATTACCGGAAGTGCAGCAGATTTTATTTTTATTCCCTGGTTATCAATCATAAGTACCTGAGTACCCTCACTGGTTACAATCTCAATGGGTATTTTCATTGAAAGATTGGTTGTTTTTAAAGTATAGTCTCCGGGGACCGTATTTTTTACCGATATCTCGAGCTTCGCGGTAGTTCGCAGAAAAAGGTCAAAAAGCGGTGTGAGTTTTTTACCATATACTCTACTGAAATACTCATCCACCATATTGGTTGTTACTGTATTATAGCAACAATTAGCTGAATCGAGCGCAAAATTCTTCAGCGCTGGAAAGAACAATGAATCGCCTATGATAAACCTGAGTGTGTGCAGGAAAAAGGAGGCTTTTCCGTAAATATCCCCGTGGTAGGCTTTTTCTGCATCTATTCCGGATTCGCCCTGAACAATGGGAATTTTATTCTGAGCAGCTAATCCTGTGCGCATCATCCTTTTGAGGTAAGATTCTTCACCTTCCAGTTCACGGGTATACAATGCATCTCCATAGGCACAAAAGCCTTCCTGTATCCACATATGAGCCCAGTCGCGGTTGGTCACCTTATTAGCCCACCATTCATGACCAAATTCGTGATGCATCAGCCAATCGAAATCCTTTCCTCCAACCTTGGTATAGGTGAATTTATTACCATAAGCGTTCATGGTCTGATGCTCCATTCCCAGATGAGGGGTTTCAACAATTCCAATTTTCTCTTTTACCCAGGGATATTCTCCAAAATATTTTTCAAGAACATGAGCCGAGGTTTCAAGCAGTTCAAGCTGATGTTCTGCTTTATTGCGGTGCTCTTCCAGTACATAAAATTCCATAGGTACCCGGTTATTGCTGATCGTTATATACTCGCGCTTAACAACCACAAATTTTCCTACATTAAATACCAGGCAATAATTGCTGATCGGATATTTTGTCTGCCAGTGATAAACTGACTGTTTGCCGCTATTGCTTGTTTTCTTTAACAGGCCCGGGCCCGCAACAACCAATCCTTTCGGAACTGTAATACGCATATCAGCACCTTCATCCGGTTCATCGCTCGGATGATCTTTGCATGGAAAATAAATTTTCCCACCTTCACCTTCACAACTCAGCGCAATCCAACTGTTACCTGTACTGTCTTTTTCCCATTGAATGCCGCCTACCCATGGTGGTCGGGTAGCAATTACCGGGCTTCCTCCATAATTTATTTTTACTATACGACGACCCGGAGCAAAATCTGTTTTTCCGGAAATATTGATAAGATCATTTTCCTGTGAGAAACTAACCTGTTTATTATCGACAGTTATTTTTTCCACTTTCATCAATCGCGAGAGATCAAATAACAAAACCGGAGATGCTGATTTCAGTTCAAGGGTTATGTTAACACTACCCGTAAGGGTTTGAGCCTGGGGATTCACGGTCAGGTCGATGAAATAATGGCGTATATCCATGCGCTCCTGTTCCGGTTTTAAAATACCCCCCGACACAAGCCGCTGGGCCCCGGCTGAGAAAAAACAGGAAATTACTGCACAGGTTATCAACAGGATTCGCATAAATTATTTTCCGGAAGGTCGTTTTTTCAGAATGAAATTCCAACACCGCCTGTCAAGTCGTTTTGATCTTTTATCTTTAAGCCCCAAATTGACTTTTTTCATTTCTAAAATCAAACATATGAAGGTGCGTTCCATTTTTTATTCAATGATTCTTTCTATTTTTCTTTTCTCCTGCGTGAGTTCAAAGAAGTTCAAAACGCTGACAGACAAATACAATGAATTGAACACTTCCTATACAGGCGTACAAACAGACCTGAGAACATGTCGTGATGATAAAGCTACTCTGGAGAGACAAAAAGCTTCCCTTGAATCAACTGTAACCGGTCTTAATGAGCAGATTGAATTTCTTAAGAAAAATAATAACCAGGCTCTTAAACAGCTGGAAGATCTTTCTGTTATTTCTTCTTCGCAGGCGCAAAGCATCAAACAGTCAATGGAAAATATCGGTGCAAAAGACAATTATATTCAGAGCCTGCAACAACAGATGGCAAGAAAAGATTCGCTGAACATGGCACTGGTAATGAACCTCAAGGGTGCTATTGGAAATATGCAGGATGAAGACATCAATATCAAAGTAGATAAAGGTGTTGTATTCATTGATATTTCTGATAAACTTCTTTTCAAAACCGGCAGCTATGATATAACAGATCGTGCAAATGAAGTTTTAGGCAAAGTGGCCACAGTTCTGAAGAACCAGGCAGATATTGAATTTATGGTTGAAGGACACACTGATAATGTCGCCTTTAAAAGAGGTGTGCTGATTGACAACTGGGACCTTAGTGTAAAGAGAGCAACTACAGTTGTTCGCTTGTTACAAGCCAAATATGGTCTTGACCCCGCTAAAATGGCGGCTGCCGGCCGTTCAGAATATCATCCTGTTGCAGGTAACGAAACTCCTGAAGGCCGGGCTGCGAATCGCCGTACACGTATTGTAATTCTGCCACAGCTGGATCAGTTCTTTAAATTGCTGGAACCAAAGAAGAGTTAAGAGACAGGAGTAAGGAAGCAGTAGAAATAGCTGTTAAATATTCAACATTTTACAGTTAAAAGCAGATAAACGAAATATAAAACAATAGTCCCGCGGGTGTGGAACCCGCGGGACTTATTTTTGAGGTAAGAGGTGGGAAGTAAGAGGTAAGAAGTAAAGGCAAATACAGTGGCGAATTTTCAGTTGCTGTTGGAACGGTGCAATTAATGGCGCAGATCTTTAACTCTGGATACTGATATTAATTTCGGTTATAGGTATCCGTGAACTGCATCCTTAAATTTCCTTTTCCCGGTAACTGGTTTTATATTCAGAAATCTGTTCCCCCTACCTGAAGCCTTACAACCAAATAATATAGGAAAGAAATATTTTTATTCAGATTATATATGAATATTTACATTAACTAAACACTAATATGAAAATCAGTTCTGGAAGAATCGCACAGTTTGCATTCATTTTTGTTTGTATGCTTTTTGCTTCATGTAAACCGGTTATGAAAACAACTGCTGCCTGGGTCAACAAGGAAAAAGTGAATCCTGAGCCTTATAAGAGTGTCTTTATACTTGTGATGACTGACAACATGGAAGCAAAAATAAATATGGAACAGGATCTTGCAGCAGCTGCCACGGCAAGGGGATTAAAAGCCTATACGTTTCTGGATGTTTTTGGCCCGATTGCAACAGTTGAATACCTCCCTAAGCCAGAAGTAATCGTGAAAAGAGTATCTGAACTGCCTTGTGAAACAATTTTCACTGTCGCTCTTAAAGATATGGTGTCCGAAACAAGGTATGTTCCTGAATCCACCACCTTTTATGCACCTTATGGTATGTATCCTTATTATGGAAGTTTCGGAGGTTATTATTCTAATAGTCTAATGATGTACAGGCCTGGATACTATCAAACAGACAAACAGTATTTTCTTGAAAGCAATCTCTACAATGTTGAAACCGGTGATATACTGATGTCAATTCAATCGCGGGCAGAAAATCCGAAAAATATACAAAAGGGAAGCAAACAATATACACAATCGCTGGTGGATGAAATCAACCGGTTGAGAAAAGAGACCAATAAAGCAGCAGAGACAAACAAGAAATAATGAAACATATAAGCCTGCCTGTCAGCACAGGCAGGTTCTACATCTAACGTTACCTGACTTCCTCAAATTCACCAGTCTTTTTATTCTTCCGGACATTATCCCAGTTGAATATGCGGCCATTCATTGCTACATAAACTCCCTGCGGGAGCGATTGTACAAAAGCGAGTGCGCTTCCGAGATTAAAAAGTCCATCAGAGCTGCCGAATTTATATGGAATCATTGCACCTGTAAGGACGATCGTTTTTTCTTTCACATGCTGTGCGAGCCATTTAGCAGTGTCAGACATGGTGTCTGTACCATGGGTGATAATTATTTTATTTTCAGCAGCTTTATTGCACTGGTCCGCAATAAGCACACGATCATGATCAGTCATATCCAGGCTGTCAATCATCATCAACGTTCTGATATCCACTTCGAGCCTGCTGCGGCCGAGACGTAACATTTCCTGCAGATGAGTATCCTTAAAAAATAATTCCCCGGTGATTTCATTATACTCTTTGTCAAAAGTGCCACCGGTAACGAAAATTCTGATGGGCATGCCTCTATTTGAAACCGAAATTAAAAAATCCTGAACAAAGACAACTTATGGATGATTTCTTCCCGATCTCTACTAAATAACTTCCTTCTTTTGCCGGAAAGGCGGGCAGCCGGAAAGCCAGGCTGAGTAAAAAAAACATCGTGTATGACTTCGTCATCCCGTCATTCCAGGCAGAAAAAACTATATACTAAAATCAATCCTGAAAGATT
>JAATGW010000742.1 GCA_015654495.1 Chitinophagales bacterium | reverse complement strand
TGCCCTGCATATGTATGGAATTCGCGGATAAAATGAGATTGATCATAAAACCCGGAATCAAGCGCTTTCTCAATCAGACGTCCGGTTTTGTCCTGGCTCTTCTCCATTAAATTTGTAAACCTCCGCACTTTCATAAATGTTCTTGGAGTATAGCCAGTATATTTTAGAAAAATCCGCTCCGCTTTTTTGTAAGTCCATCCGAATCCGTAAATAAGTTCACGGACTGCAGCTCCTTCGCCATTGCTACTATCAATTTCAACAATACATTTTTGAAGGATGGCCCAGTCATCTGTTTCGCCAGTGGAAATTTCCTGCAACCAGTTTTTAATATCCCTGATAATTTTTTCAACATTATTATTGCGCAGGGCGGAATTGGTGAATATTTCTTTCTCTTCCGGAAAAATAGCGGACAATAATAAGAGCTTGTTTGTATACTGATCTGCCGGATTAATTGTAAACAGAGATTGACATCCTGATCTGAAACGAATACCAAAGAATCGAAACTGATCTCTAAGACCAATAAATCTTACCGAATCCCTTTGCCCAAGAAGAAAGGAGGATGAATAATTTACAGGCTTTGAGTTTTTATCCTTTCCATACCAGAGAAAAGCAGAATCTGTAAAAACAATCTCGGCTCTCCCTCCAGGTATCAGTGCCTCCTGCATAATTTCGTTATCGGCCACAGCGCCTTTTAACTCCCAGTAGCATTCGATATATTTCGTAAGTTTCGCTGAAGGTTTATATTCTTTTGAAAAGATCATAAGATTCTGAGGAAAATTAATAATCACAATTTAAGTCATAATATGCACATCTTTTAACAGCAATCCCCGGTACCACTTTATTGTTGCAATGCGGATTTATGCTGGAGAAATCTTCTGGTTTATTAAGTCTTTTTTATTTGAATGGTCTCACTTTTAACTATTCAATTAAATAATAAGTTTAGCCGAAATCTACCAGTCAGATTGCAAAAATAAAATATTAAGTTCTGCCTTAATCAGAAGAAAATTATCTTCATCAAAACAAACAAAAACGACCTTGTCAATTTTGTCTGAATTTGAAAGAAATTCTGTTGTAGAAGCAACAGCAATCTTTGCAGCCTGATCTTTTGGGAAATGATAAATTCCCGTACTGATATTTGGGAATGCAATTGTTTTACAAAGATTGTCAACTGCAAGCTCCAATGAATTCCGGTAACAGTCAGCAAGATTTTTCTTTTCGTTTTTCTGCCCCCCATTCCATACGGGTCCAACAGTATGAATCACAAATTTTGATGGCAAATTTCCTGCTGTTGTTATTACTGCCTCGCCAACTTTGCATCCGCCCTGCTTTGCAACAATTTTTCTGCAATCCTCAAGAATTGCCGGACCTCCTGCCCGATGAATCGCGCCGTCAACACCGCCGCCTCCCAAAAGCGAACTGTTCGCGGCATTTACAATACAGTCGGTTGCCATTTTTGTTATATCGCCCCGCACTACCTCTATTTTATTTTGGACTGAAGACATAATATTTTGAACATTTTTCTCGGACGCAAATTTACTTTTCTCTTAACAAGACCTCATATTTCCTCACCATTATCTTAAAGCGTTTTCAATGGAAAAGGTTTGATATACTTAGCATCCTCTGAATAAATCTCGTATATTCTGTTTATTTTACTGCCCGGTTATTGAATAAAGGCAATTTTTCAACAAGGATGTTTAACTATGAAAAGAAAAGATTTTCTCCGGCTCTCTGCTTTTACAGCTGCGGCGATTAGTCTTCCCTTGCTTCATTCATGCAATTCGCCTGCCTGGGAAAATGCAATAGCACAACCGGTTTTTCTTTCACGCTTATTTGATAAGGAAACGATAATAAAGGCAGGCAAAGCATACCTGGAAAAAATTCCGGCTGAGAAGGACGATGATATCCTCATCAAATTACTTTCTGATAATGGTCAGATGGCAGATTCATCAGATGTAAATGAAATTCATCAATTTCTGGAAGAGAAAATAAAAAATGATTTTGATGAAGGCAGTACTATTCTTGTAAATGGCTGGGTACTGGCAATTACAGAAGCGAGACAATGTGCGTTGTTCTCATTGATTAGCTCATGAATTCTTTACAAGTAACCCAAAAAATCAAGTCAGTTTTTGCCACATAGGCAGATAGATAACATAGGAAGAAACACATAGCAAGTGATTCGACAAACTTTAAATAATTTAGAATTAGCAGAACAACAACATTGTTTTAGTCTGCATTCTATGTGTACTATGTGGCTATGTGGTTCAAATTTTCATCAGGGTTTTGCCACATAGGCAGATAGATAACATAGAAAGAAACACATAGCAAGTGATTAGGCAAACTTTAAATAATTTAGAATAGTAACAACAACATTGTTTTAGTCTGCCTTCTATGTGGCTATGTGGTTCAAATTTGCATCAGGGTTTTGCCACATAGGCAGATAGATAACATAGAAAGAAACACATAGCAAATAATTCGACAAACATTAAATAATTTAGAATTAGCAGAACAACACCATTGTTTTAGTCTGCCTTCTATGTGTTACTATGTGGCTATGTGGTTCAAATTTTCAAAAACAAAATATTTTTCCGAATGCATATTGATTCAAGACAGCTTGAAAATAATTCACTGATCGAAGGTGATATTTGTATTGTGGGTGCTGGTGCTGCAGGCATTAGTATGGCGATGGAATGGATCGGCACGCAGCATAAAGTAGTTCTGCTCGAAGGCG
The DNA here is from genome assembly GCA_015654495.1 of Chitinophagales bacterium. Taxonomy (GTDB): domain Bacteria; phylum Bacteroidota; class Bacteroidia; order Chitinophagales; family Chitinophagaceae; genus Pollutibacter. The sequence goes on along the minus strand of JAATGW010000742.1, from coordinate 9,963 downwards.
GCGGATTCCAGTATGATGAGGAAATGCAGGAACTATATGCAGGTAAAGCTACCGGACAAAACTATTTCCCTTTAAAATCTATACGGCTCCATTATTTCGGCGGAACTACAGGCCACTGGGCGGGCTGGTGCGCCAGTTTTGATCCTATTGATTTTAAAAAAAGAGACTGGATTCCGCAGAGTGGCTGGCCAATCACGCTGGACGATATCAATCCATTTTATCCGCGGGCTCAAAAATATGTAGAGATAGATAAAGACGATTTCACGCTCGCGCACTGGCTGCAGAAAGATCCTTCCCTGAAACCATTTCCCCTGGATGAAAACAAAGTGTGGAGCAAGATGTGGCAGATCAGTCCGCCTACAAGATTTGGCACTACCTATAAAGACCAGATTATAAATGCAAAGAATGTACACCTTTACACTTACGCCAATGTTGTGGATATCACGGCTAATGAACATGTGTCAGAGATCAAAGAAGTGACGGTAAAAAATCATGCAGGCAAACAACATAGGGTAAGGGCTAAACATTTTATTCTCGCCTGCTGTTCGGTACAAACAGCAAGATTGCTTTTGGCATCAAATAAACAGGCAAAAAAAGGCCTGGGTAATGATCATGATCATGTAGGCCGCAATTTTATGGAACACCTGGAAATAAAAACCGGAAGTCTCTGGCTCGCCGATCCTGCCGATGTAAAATTGTACGAAATGGATTTTGGGAAAACAAAGGCCCGTGCAGAACTGGCTATTGGTGAAAAGATGCAGGAGAAATATAAAATTCTCAATGGTACCTCATCATTCTCTCCCCTGGAAATAGCCGCTGATCGCCCCGCCTTTATAGAAATCTGGCAGAATGAAGAAGATGCACTGGCGAAGAGCCTGGATAAATTTGAGAGCACGAAAAAAAATCCGACTCAGCTGAAGATCCCCAAAGGATTCAAAGCATATGAGCTGTTCACAAGGATGGAACAGGCACCCAATCCCAATTCCCGCATTACACTCGATAATGAAAAGGACGCGCTCGGTATGCCCCGGGCCTCCCTGCATTGGGAGCTGACCATGCTGGAGAAAAACAGTTTGCGGGATATCAACAAAATTATTGGTCATGAAGTCGGTCGTGTGTCGATGGGACGTGTGAAAATATACGATTACCTGCTGGACGGGAAAGATGAAAGCTGGCCATCATTTACGGGTGGCGGCTGGCATCATATGGGCACTACGCGCATGAGCGATGATCCGAAATCCGGAGTCACAGACCTCAACTGTAAAGTGCATGGTATAGCGAATTTACATATTGCCGGCGCGGCTAATTTTGTAACTGCAGGCGCTGTAAATCCAACATTGACATTGATCGCGTTGACGATAAGATTGAGTGATGAGTTGAAGAAAAAATTAGCCAGTAGCAAGAGTGGAGCGTAATAAAAGAAAATATTTCGCAACAGAATTGTCAAATACTATTCGTCAATTGATATTTCCTGTGAACCAGTCATAACCATAAATCTTTTTATATTCAACCGGGACATCATTAAGGAGTTCCTGATTTGTTTTATTGCTACCGGGTGAAACCCTGGATTCACGGATAACCTTACCCGATTTTACTCCATTATTTTCTTCATAATAAATATGCTCCAGGGTATCCAGGTGATCCCCAGCCCAACTGTATTTATACATGCTGGTGTAACCGGCATGCCCATACTTAACACCTCTTACAATTTTTTCCTCCGGAGAAAAAGTCGGGTTAATAAATATGATGGGACCATAAAGGCTACCATTCACTCTGTTAAAAATCATAACATCAGAAAAGCTTTTCAGGCAACAACCGTTACTCCCGTACCAGTTTACAATATAATCCTTGAATCCGTCGCCATTCACATCCTGAATGGTGTCATTTAAATATTCCATTTTCCATCGACTATAATTAAGCAGTTTTTTAAAACCAGTTTTCCCTTCCAGGTAAATATCAATTCCAATATCCGATACTCCTTCCCGGTGTATTATCAGATACTTTCTTTTATCAGAAAAAAAAGAACCGATTTCAATATTGATTAAAATGGGCATTACACTGTCACCGCTGATATATTCAAAATTTATTGCAAATCTCTTGTCTTTGATATGCAAAGCTGCGACATTTAGTGCAGAGCCTAAGGCCGTTTCCATATCAGCACTATCCTGATCCAATTGCTTTTCCATTTCCATTTTCTTTCTTTTTCTTTCCGCTTCTGCCTGCTCTTTTATAACAATAGAGTCGCCGTATCGTGTAGTGAGGGAATCGTAATTACCTTCGTGTAAATTGTTTTTTATTTCCGGGTTACAGGAGAGGAGAATAATCATCCAAAATATTCTGTGATGATGTTGATTTAGGCTCATACCGGTGTATCGTGACTTTGGCAAACATATCGTTATAAAGGTATTTGACGAAAAAATTGAAGTGAATAAGATATTAAAATTGCCGGATGTTTATTTTGCAAGTGACAGCCTCGTGGAGGAATGGAATCTTTGTGATGTCTAATTGTTCAGAGTTTCTTACCACCTGGTGCATGATAGCTTCAGCAAAGTCAATAATATTATCACCAGGATGTCAAAGATAAGCAGCCATCTGCCAGAAGCGGTTGGAAAATCCAAAATTAACGCTGAGGCTGAATGATCATTTGAATAAAAGGATAAACGGGAAGATCTGAATTTATCTGCTGCCCGCTGCCTGCTGCCTCAACTAACCCGGGCGCAAATACCATAGCTGTTGCAGACTCATCCAAATATGATTGCAGAACTAAACAATTTTTATCCTCACATCATATACAAAGTCACGGATATCAACTATTCTGAATCTTTTCCCGGCCGGATGCATCGGGTTCAATAAATAATTAAACTCATCCGGAATCACAGAAGATGGAATCCTGATTACCGGCTCGACGGCTGCCAGCAATAATTCTGAACCGAATGTTTTTGTTGAAGATGGTGCAGGTGAATGCTTCCAATCGCCGGGCAGGTCTGTTTCATTTATGATTCGAACAGGACGATCTGGTACTTCAATACTAATAATACTTAAAGCACGGGGAATATCGTCGATATTAATATTAACCGTGTATTCCAGTACAGCCAGGGCCCGGGTTGCTGAAGTATACAAACAGGCTATTTTAGGATTGTTCCATCTGCCTCCGAATATTTTCGCACCTTCACCATCCAGATCATTCGCATATTTTGTTCTGCTTACCCTGTAAACGATCATGCGACTGTTTTAAGAGTAAACACCATAATCTATCCGGCCAATCAGGTTTTTTACTTCTTCCCTGCCAAACTGATTATCCAGTAATTCAAATGGCAGCTTACCTCCTAAAGCCTGGTTGGACCTGAATATCCATTCATTGAACGCATGTACATCTCCGAATACCTCAAAGCCGTAGGAATAGATTTCGGCAATGCTGACTATCCGTTCGCTTAAAGCTGCGCTGAATTGTTCTGTTCCTTTTTTATTGATCAGCGTTGCTCTGGTAGTAGAAAGGATGGCCGAAAGCTTATCATAATCCAGATTGGTTTTGCTTTTAAACATTTCCAGGTTTTCTTTGCTCACTCCTTTCCGCACCATTGCCATTTTTTCTATTGCTGTCATCCGCCATTCCGGTTTAGTCGTTTTTCCGGCAATGATCTCAGCGCCGGCCTGTTGATTTTTTGGGTGACGGTTGGAAGTAGAAATGGCAAAAAAAACTGATGATTCCTTTACCATAGAAGCTTCATCCGCATACTCAGCCCCGGATTTTGTTGCATATCCTGAGGAACCCGAACGCGTTTTGCTTTTTTTTGGAAGAGGCGCCCCCCCCAATGCGGGCAGTTTTGGTTTGCTGCTTCCAGGCTTTTTTGGCATAGTATAATATTTTACTAACTATAATACAAATTTATACTTTTATTTAAAAATGCCAAAATAAATACTCCATCATCTTTCAGCTGGAAACAAACTCCGGCTAGTCAAAATCCAATTGACAATATCTCTAATCCAAAACATGATAGTACATTAAGTTGTTCTTATTCCATCGGTTTTTAATACTCAATACGCCAATCATGATCTTCCTCTCAAGCGTAAAACTGATCTGATCTGGCCGGTTTTCATTGGTTAAATCCTCAAAAATAAACTCATATCCCGTAAAGGTTTCCTGCAGTGAACTCCTTTTATACATTAACGAACATATACTATCAAAAGGGACTTTTCCATACTCATAAATCTGTTTATTTATTGAAATAAAAAAGCACAATCCATCCTTACTGAATTGGCCCGGCCCTGGCCTGAATCCCCGGGGATAATTTAAAGTATAGATTCGCCGGAATCTACCGCTCATATCTTTTTTGAATACCCTTATGGAGTCAATGGAATTCTTATCCGGCTCGCTCAATGAATTGAATACAGCTACCAATTCCTCGCCATTTGGTGAAATTGCGGGCGTCCTGTGATTATCGCCTAATTCGGAAATAAAAGTTGGAGTTGGAAACAGGTCATTTATCGTTTCCCTTTTTGAAAAATAAACTCTCCATAAATCCCACATGTAGATCTCAAGCTCATTTGAGGTTAAAGTTCCTGCAACAAACTTGTCAGGCAGGCTTTTGCTTAAACGTAAGGATGTTCTAAAACTATCGTTGATGCTTTTCCGCACAGCAAAATAAATTCCACCTCTGTCTTCTTTTCCAGATGTATAATACAATCTTAATCCATCATTGGAAATAAAAGGATATGCTTCTGCTGAAGAAGCAGTATTAAGCAGGTATAATTTCCCACTGTCAGGCCTTATTCTGACCTGGGTGAGTGCAGAAGAACACCAAGTAACAGCAACAAAAATCAAAACTAATTTTTGCATGCCCTCTTATTTAAATTGAAAGCGACCGGTTTTGCTTTATCTGGACTTTTTACAAACCTAAGATTCCACCAGGATTAAACCAATTCCAAAATTATTCTCAATCCCAGGATAATTTACCCTTAAATTCACCAATTTCCCCGCCCGGCTTAGCCATCTTTTTTGACCACGGTTTCCGCAGAACCAAATTTAAACATCCGGGCACCGGGCAATTCTGACAGGACCACTACTGTAAGTATTAATAATACTAAACTTTTCTTGATATATATGCCATTGAGATATCAGAAAAACGTTTAAAAAAATATACTTATGAGCTGGTATGCTCAACCGGAGCAATTTAAGATCGTATGCAACGTTGTTGTTATTGTGCATTTCCTTGATTTTCTACTGCTATGGATTTTTTCCAGGCCTTAAAATACAAGAAGATGTCAAAAAATCCGGCATCATTCCTGGTCACCTGCCTGCCTCTAAAAAATTACCGTGTCTCCGGTAATCCGTAGAAAAATAAATTGTTTTTCTTTTAGACTTGTTGTTCGAAGTGTGAAAATTGCTGTACCATGAAAATGTTTTTATCCATTCTTATTCCATTTTTTTTCCTGATAGTGGGTTGTGAGAAACAAACAATCAATGAACCGGATCCACTTACTGATCCTCCGCCAACACCTCCTGTAATAAAACTCATCTATACAACCAATGAATATGATGCAGTCTATTACCCCAACGAAGGCACATTCATACCTTATCCATATCATGTAAAACAAAGCCTGTATTTCCCCGAGGGCCGGCAATTCGCATGGAGTACTACGGTGAGAAATTCAAATGATACGCTTTTCTTCGCTGAAGGGGTCAGTGACTCTGCTTCCGGACTCGATAAGGGCTGCATTGCATTGGTTTCATCCATTGATTCATCGCAGCAAGCCAATAATGACCACTATATCGGAAGCTATTATAAATTTGCGCTATTCAATGATAGCGCCGTTGGCAATTTACAGTTTACAATTCCTGCTGATCAATTCGCATCTGTAGACAGTATTCCTGTGCAACAGAATTCCATGCTGGTTTTTAAAGGCGGCCTGAATTCTTTTTATAAGGGCATGGCAAAAGCTGAGATTAAAGTTGCACAGGATAAAAATTTTGTGCAGCTTGGTGATAGCCTTTCTTATGCCAATCCACTATGCTCTGCCAGGGGAACTATCGATAGTGCGGAAGTAATGATTATGGTAACCAGGTTTTCCGATAACGGCTTTCACCCGGGTCCGAAAATCACGAAGACAATGGATGCTAACTATACGTTGACTTTCTACTTCAGCAATGGAGCGCGTTTTGTTTTGATCAATGGAAAATTCACCAATTTGTTTTTCCAGAAAGGAGTTATGTAAAGATGTACAAGCTATGGCTTTGATGTTTCTTAGCCTGACAGGCCAAAATTATTGCGAAACGATCTGAAAAGAACCTTCTCTATCGGTCATCATCAGAGTCATGCAAATGAATTTCAAAAGGAAATACTTTCAACCAGACAATCCACTTGTTTTTCTGAATATTACCTAGGCTTTTCATAACTGATACTCCATCCTTTCAGGTATTCAGCCAAAGGTTCAAGTCCAACTTCCGCTCTCCTTTTATCAACATTCTTTTCATCGGCAATCGGCCACACATTACAATTCTTACCCGTTTCATCACAGTTTATCTGACTTCCATAAATTTGTTTCTCACCCCTTTTCATTAAAACCCTGTCTTCCAGCAAGGCCAAATGAAATCCAAAGGCTCTGTTTTCATTTACAGCTTTCTTCATAACCGGTAAATATTTTTCCTGCGAAGCAGAATCTGCATGTTGAATAACTAAAAATATGGCCTGATTTGCCCGATGCCCAATCGTATCATAGCCAACCCACCCATATTTAGAGATTATACTATCTATATAAACAAAATTGAGGCTATCCTGTATCCGCATTTTTTTTTGAATGTCTTTAATCACCACAGATTCACCACCATACTTCTGCCAAAGGTTCATGTAATCAGTACGATATTTCTGATCGAGTTCATAGATTTCCTCTAACCGTTTTTTTACTTCAGCATATTTCCCCAGCTTTTTGCTCTCGGCTTCCCGATTAACTCTTACTTTCTGCGTAATCTCATCCCATTCAATATGTTTATGTAAAAATAGAAACGCAGTATCATTAATCAATTTTTCAAAATCGGAAAAATTGAGCAATTCAATTTCCTTTTTGAGGTTTGAGATGGTTGAGTCTTTTTCTTCGGACAAAGCCCAGGCACGAGCTGCCTGGTATCTATGGCCAGCCACGAAATTCTGATTGTTAAATGCAAAAGCTTTTGAATAAGCCTGAGCAGCAGATAAATAATTCCTACTTTGAAAAATACTATCTGCCTTCTGAATGCGGGAATAATATTCGGTCCAGTCTACTGTTATTGCTTGTTGACCAAAAACAAAAATATTTGCAAGCAGTGAAATAAATAATGCTGTAGTTTTTAAAGCCATCGACGTACTCAGATATTTTAATAAATATACTGAACACCGTTATTAATCTGCACAGTGGAAAACACCTGTTTACATAAACCAATTATCAAGATAGCAACTTTAACAAGTCGATAGTTTTTCTCATTCAAAAAGTAATAACTTATAAAACCCTGTACTTCCCAGAAATAAATGCCAGGAGACTATATCTCAATTTCATATTCTGCATGAGTTGCTTATTGTCTTTCGATCTGATTTTCCTTAATTTCGGTCTGAGAAATTCTTTCTAGATCAAACAACCAACTTTCATTTACAAAAAGTACTCTTACAATATGGACATGCAGAAAGTAGATTGATTTTTGACTTCAGGCGCAATTGAACTTAGTTGCCGCCCCCATCACTTTTTTTATCAATCTTTCAAAATGATAAGAAAACCTATAGTTGAGAAACTTAGCCATTTTACTTTCATTTCCCAATAAGAATATGCCTATGCGATCTTATTGAATGTTATGGCACCTTACTAATTACCTTTTCACTGTCATAATTAGAAACCGTTTTCAAGAGAACCTCCGAATAATTAAAAATATCATCAACAGTCAAAATTTCATTCCGGATTTCTTTTTTCTGATCATCAAATACGCCTATATATCTCTTTGAACCATTCAGATAGAGGCGGCAAATTGTCTTCCGATTGTTATCATCTAATAAAATTGCAAAGTAAGATTGGGCATCTCTGAACACAATTCTGTTGTGTTTAACTTTCTGCCTTAGAATTGTTTTTACAATCATAAAGCCTTCTTTCTCTACTTCTGTAGTTTCGACTTTATTTTCATTAGTCACTGCTACCTGCACAGCGTCCTGCTCAGCAGCTTTCTGCTCTTCTTCATTTTCTTTTTTCAATGCTGATTTCAACCTTTCGGTGATCAAGTCATTGATAAACTGTTGTAAAGACCTTTTTGTCAACCCTGAAAATTGTTCTACCAACTTTGCCGTTAATACACCCTGATATATTTGTTTTGCGAAAAACCGAACTAACCCTTCAGAAGGAGTTTGAAATTCAACATTAAGTATTGCTTTTAATTCGTTCACGTATTTCAATTCGCTGGCAGAATTTTGGATGTTATTTAGATCAAAGTAAGATTTATGAAACTTCTTTAATTCTTCAACCTGATTATCCTTGATATCTGTGACGTTAAATTCAAAAAATGGTTTCTCATCCATTTTATTTTGCTCGACTAAGTCAGTATAGAAGCGAAATACTATCCCATTGGACAGCAATCCGAATTTTGCTTTTGTTGTATGGAAATACCGGAACAATTGCGAATTATGCGGATCCAGACTTTCGCCCCAGTGTTTGCACTCAACAAGGATTGCCGGATGTCCTTCACGCATAATTGCATAATCAACTTTCTCGCCCTTTTTGATTCCGATATCCGCAATGAATTCTGGCACTACCTCAACCGGATTAAACACGTCATAACCCAAAGTTTTGATAAATGGCATTATAAATGCATTCTTTGTAGCTTCTTCGGTGTGAATTTGATTCTTGAGTTTTTCGACACGATCGCCGAATTGTTTAATTTCGTCTTTGAAGTCCATATGGTTGTTTTTCAATCGGTTTGAGTAGCAAAAGTGAGTATAGGTAGGAAACATTTTAATAACGCACAAAGGCCCTGATAAGTGTAAAAGGAAGAAAAAATCTCCGAATTCAGCATCTGGCTAAATTTCAGATTTACACTTAATCCAATATTGGCAATCTATTTTGTCTCTTTCTCTTAGTGTTCTGTTTTAAACTACGACTAAATATTCTTATAGACAGTTTACACTTTCACCCTTCTATGCAGCCCTCAAAGCCTTCCGTGATGCCCTTTCAGAACGTTGCCACTATCCACAGCACGACAAATGGTCCCCAATCAATCGAAGCGGCAACTGCAGGCGGAGTTGGGAAGAACCAAAGATTGAAAGTTAGCAGGAGCAGCCCTGGCGCGATCCCAGTCAGTCCGGGACGTCAATATTCGTCAACTGCCGGCCTGTATTTCGTCTCTAAAATTTCTTCATATTCCATCACTGAGTCAGTGATGACTAATAACTCGAATTTTTTCGGTTAATAAAAGCTGAATTAGCCAATGGTGTTCAGACCGGCTGGACAGTGTAGAAACCAGCACATTTGTATCAATGACTGTTTTTATCGCCATAGCCTGGAGGCTCTTCATTTAACCATTGAGTCATGGTGTCGTTTGTAAAGCCTTTTGCATCCCAAACTTTATCTGCCTCCTGAATGGCTTTGTTGGCTAAATAAATAGGGCCTGCTGTTTTAGTGTCTGCTACGCAAAGATCAGTTCGGTAGGAGCTTCCTGTATGTAGGAAGAAAGTGGGTTAGCGGCCACATTTACCGCTCCGGAAGGAGCGTCCTGTACAGTTAAATTGTTCTTGAATTAAGATATAGTCCCCCAATTTTTATCCTTGTGCCTCTCTGAAAATGAGAAACAAATTTCATTTACAGGACGCTCCTGAGCTTTCTTTTCCGGGTGAACTTTAAATGTAAATTTCTATAGCCATTCTAATTGATAGCACCACGAACAGGCGTTGAGAATTTCATACCTGGCTATTCATGACTTTAAAAAATTATCACGCTTTATAAACTATTCAGGGCCGT
>JAATGW010000249.1 GCA_015654495.1 Chitinophagales bacterium | reverse complement strand
TAATGAACTACCTCGCAGCAGAGCTGACGAGGTATCAAAACAAACGCAGCTGCTGCTCATGGACCTTCTTGTATTCCTTCTCGGAGCCCTGGGATTTCACATATTGCTGAATTGTATTTTCATCTCCATGCCTGCCCACTGTATTCACATAATAGCCCTTTGTCCAAAATTCTCCACCCCATAGCTTTTGCTTTACTTCCGGATGAAGTCTGAAGATCTCCTTCGCGGTAATGCTCTTCACTGTCCGGATGATCTGAGTCGGGCTCATCGTAGGTACACTTTCGATCAAAAAATGAACATGATCTTTGTCTGTTCCAATCTCAATAAACTCAATCTCGTAACGTTTCGATATCTCAACACATACTTCCTTTAAGCTCCTATCAACTGCTTCCGAAAAAACAACCCGACGATACTTTGCAGGACACACAAAATGATACAATAAAACCGATACATTATGACTCTTATGTATATATTCACTCACCTCATAAAGATAATATCAAAGGCGAAGCAGAGCTTCGCGGAACTGACCCCAAGAGATTAGTAAAACGCTCATTTTACCGTTCCTTTCCGCCTTTAACGGCTTACCGTTTATCTGTTATAAATATCATTGTCGTTGAGTTTGAAATGAGCTAGACGGGAATACGGAAAGAGCGCCTGCCCGACACAGCGCAGCGACGGCGGGGTAATGAAGAAACGGGAAATTTTATCTTCAGCCATGCAGGGGTTTTCATCCGTTTTAGCCGAAAGGCTTGCAGTTTAAATATGAATTTTATCGTAAGATCCGTAACTGATAAGTATTCTATTTCAAACAGCAGGCCCTATTTAGTCATATCAGTTTTTGTCAGAACAACAAAACCTATCCGGAGGCTGATTTAAAAAGCCTGAATAGTCTTGTAAGCAGGTGGGAATTTTATTGGAATAACCACAACATGGATTCGATGGGTGCCTTGCTTCGGCATAGTGTCGACTTTGTAAACGTAGCGGGTCAGTGGTTAAAGGGAAGGGAGGAAGCTGTAGCAGTTCATAAAGAACGACATCTTGTTGTATTTAAATCGAGTATCTGGCAGACGGATAGCGTAAGCATGGGATGGGGAATTAAAGGAGATGTGGACCCCGATGGTAAATCGAGAATTCCCCGTCATGGCATTTCCACCTGGGTTCTTATCAAAGAGAATAATCAGTGGTTAATCCTTGCTGTACAATGTCAATATAAGAGAAACCGGAGCCTATATGAATAGCCCTGATAATAGATAAATCCAGATTGAACAACTGCCGTAAAACTGAATCACCGCTGCGTTCCAGGAATGCCATCTGATTAAACAAAAGACAATCGCCGGCGTATCAGATGTTTCAAATACCGACCTGGCATCTACGATCAATAAGACTGTTTAGATTTTGTCCGCTTAAAAAAGGTCTATCCAACCACCCGCACATTCACCGCATTCAATCCCTTTTTGCCTTCCTGCAAATCGAACTCAACTGTATCCCCTTCTTTAATGTCGGTGGTTATTAAGCCGGACACATGTACAAAGGTTTCCTTATTGCTGTCGTTATGCTTTATAAATCCAAAACCTTTTTCTGAATTGAAAAACTTTACAGTGCCTAGTTGCTTTGAAGCCATGGTTAGAAATTTTGATACTGCAAAGGTAGTCATCACAGGAACAATATTCGTCTTTTCCGGATTGCATCCTTTAGATCAGTACCCTAATGATGATAAACTGAAAACAGTAACACAAGGTTCCGGTCTGAATTATGTATAATGACTTTGCGGCCGGTATTCCGCCCGGGCGCATGTTGAAATAATCAAAGGATATAAGAAAACAGGCTCCGGTTTTACGTTAAACGTTCAACGTTGAACGTAAAACCTGCTGTTGGCTGTTTCTCTTGTCTTCGAATATTGTTATGCCTGCTTCTGAATTCCCAGCTTTTTCATTTTCGAATTAAGAGTAGTGGGAGGAATGTTCAATATTTCAGCAGCTCCTCCAGGTCCCCAGATCCGGCCATTACATTTTTTAAGTATAGTTATTATATGATCTTTTTCATTTTCATAAATAGTCTTTAGTTTATTTGTTTCCTGTGATACAACTTGTTTTTGTAGAAAAGCAGGTAACAGCGTTTCATCGATCAGATTTCCTTTTGCCATCAGTACACATCTTTCTATCACATTTTCGAGTTCGCGGATATTACCCGGCCAGGAATAACCTTCCATCAGTTTAATGGCCTTAGGTGAAATGGCAGATACAGACTTTCTGCATTTGTAATTAGCGAGTGTCAGAAAATGTTCTGCCAGAAGGTGGATATCTTCTTTCCGATCGCGCAGGGCAGGGATCTCAATGGGAAATACATTCAACCGATAGTATAAATCGAGTCTGAACCGGCCTTCGGCAACTTCTTTCTCAAGATTTCTATTTGTTGCAGCAATAACACGCACATTAACTTTTATTGGTTTTCGCGCTCCGACGGGCTCAATTTCTTTTTCCTGCAACACATGCAGAAGCTTAACCTGCATATCTAAAGCAAGTTCTCCGATTTCGTCCAGGAAAACGGTTCCTTTATCTGCCTGTGCGAATCTGCCGATTCTTTTTTCCTGTGCGCCTGTAAATGCTCCTTTCTCATGACCGAATAATTCAGATTCGATCATTGTCGTGGGCAGGATACTGCAGTTAATATAGATAAATGGTTGGTTATTTCTTCCGGAAAGCTGTTGGATGCAGGATGCTATTTTCCCTTTCCCTGTACCGCTTTCTCCCAATAAAAGCACTGAAGTATCTGCCGGTGCAACCTGCATGACCTGGTCGAATACATTCAACATGTGATGGCTGTTTCCAATAATTTCTTTAAAAATTTCTTTCGCAGCTGTATCTGCAACTTTATTCCTCCTATCAGTTCCATTGGAAACCAGGAATTCTTCCGCATTCATCAATGTCTCAAACCCTGATTGTATTCCTTCTTTGAGTCTGAAGAAAACGGCTATATGATCCGGGTGAAAAGCAACAGCACGACGACTAAAAAACTGAATCTGAAAAGCTGTTTCATTGGACAATTTAAAGGGAAGCGTCAGGCTGGTTTTAATATGAAAAATATCAGCAATGAGTTTTTTCATTTCATCCGTTTCGCAAACTTTTTCATATGCTTTTTCATCGAGCATCATCGGTACAGGATATAATGTGGTGCTGGATTGTAAAGTTGTGAGTGCCTCATGGTCAAGCTTACTGATTACCTGCCACTCATTTTTCCCTATTTCCTGGTACTCATCAAAACCAATTCGTAAAAGATTCAATAGCGGATTGGCGAATTCAGAGGATTTTAATTTGTAATCAATGCATCCGAAATCAAAAGGTATAAACGATTGCAGGATGCGGAAAAATTTATTCAACTTTTCTTTCCGGTCTGACTGATCATTGCAGACTTGTTGCCATTGATTTAAAAACTGTTTTTCTTTCTTCGTATTTAATTCGGTTTGGTGACGATGTCTGTAGCTGGCAATGTCCAGTGTAACCAAAAGATCTTTGAGCCTGTAAGGTTTTACGATAAAGCCATCTGGATTTGTAGTTTTCGCCATTGCAAGGATCTCTTCCGTAGCATTCGCGGAAAGAAATATAAATCCGATATTTTCATCGCGTAATTTCCTTGCCAGATCGATACCAGTGAGAGATCCTTTCAGAAAGATATCTACAATTACAAAATCAGGCTTCAAGGTTGCGATGCATTCCATTGCTTTGTAGTACGATCCTGCAATACCAGTGACATAAAAGCCTGCTTTCTCAAGTTGCAGTCGCAAATCTGTTGCAACGATAAGTTCATCTTCTACTATCAATATTTTTTCCGGCATTGTATAATTGAATGAAATCTGATGAGTCTAACCTGTCTTTCCCATAATCTCTTTAAAAAAAACAACGCTTAATTCAACTCCGTCATGACTTTGTACATTCAGTGAACCTCCCAGTTGCTCAGTTAGTGTTTCAATTAAGTTAAAACCAATGGTGCTTGCTTTTTTGAATGCTGAGTGCTCCGGTAATCCCACACCATTATCGGCGATGACCAAACTGATTTCGATTCCGGTCTGGATCAGCTTTATATGAATTTCCCCGTTTTTATTATCCGGGAACGCATACTTGATAGCATTCGTTACAGCTTCATTGAGAATCAAACCAAGCGGCACTGCCTGCGAAACCTCAAGTTCAATAGGTTGGATTTCTGTTTTGAAGCTGATTGAGTTGCCTGCGTTGAAACTTTCTTTCAAATGCTGGATGAGTTCACTGATATATGAATTCATAGCAATAGACGTAATTGATGGTGAAAGATAAAGTTTCTGATGCAATAGAGACATCGCCGTCATCCGGCTCTGGCTTTCTTTCACAGCATCAAACGCAGCTCCATTTTCAAGATATTCAGATTGTATATTCATGAGACTGATAACAATCTGAAGATTATTTTTTACGCGATGATGAATTTCTTTAACCAGCCAATCCTTTTCTTTCAGCAAGATTTCTTTTTCCGCAACCAGTTTCTGCAATTGCTGATTGTTTTTTTGTTTCAACCGATATCGGTTATACAGCAGGCCGGTAACCAATAAACTCAAAGCAATACCACCCAAAGTCAGATTTTTTATAAGTCGGCCTCTATCCAGTTCAGCTAGCTGTAGCTTGCTTTGGTTTTCAAGAAGCCGGATGTCGTTTTCTTTTTGTTCGGTTTCATACATCACTTTTAATTTTTCTATCTTTTTGTATTTCGTCTAGCTTGCCATCGAATCACTCAATAGTTTGTAGTTCTTCAGGTGTTGTATTGATGAAAGGAAATGATTCTCGGCGGAATCAATTTTAAAGAATGCCAATTCCAGTGCAAATGCGATAAAAATACTTTGCTGGCCTACCTGCCGGCCAATAGTTTTTTGACAATATTCCCTCGCCATATTAATCTTACCCCGGTCAGCAAAGAATATCGCCATATGCGAATAGCAATAAGCAATATCTGCATAGGCTTCCGGTGAATTTAATTGTTCAGCAAAATAGGGCACACGGGAAAAATATTTCTCAGCACTGTCTGGTTGATTAAGATTTTTGTAGCACATGCCGGTATGAAATGCGAGGAGCATTTTGTCCCAGGTATTTTGGGGTGGAAAGGACCTGGAAGTTGATTGAATAAAGGCAAGTGCATCTTTGTCTCTTCCCAATGCAGTAAGCGATTGTATCAGGCTCAGTGTATTCTTATACCACAGTCCATTGCTTTGGTTTTTGCCGGCGTTTTGCATGCATTTTTTGTAAATCAGTATAGCATCATCCCATCTGCCCAGGATATTGTAGATATTTCCAAGCCGGAGATAGAAATTTTCAGCGTAAGCAGTATCCTGAGTGAGTTCCATATTCCTGATAGAAGATAAAGATTGCTCAAGTGCCTTATCAAGGTTGCCTTCCATTATATGAATAAAGGCAATGGTCGCCTCGGTGTAGTGTACATGCCGGAAATTATTCGCCTGTTGCAGATGTAGACTTTGCTGAAGCTCCGATTTAGTAATTTCAAACCTGCCTGATCTGAAATCGATGCCTATTATTTTCATCAGCATCTCAATCTGTTTTTCACTATTTCCCAGTTTTTCAAAAAGGTTCATGGCTTCCGTTAATGCAATGGATTTTGTACTATCGTCATAAGGTAGCCAGGTTCCCTGATTCGCCAGGGCAATTGCCAGAGCCTCTTCATCTCTCGCTTTTCTTGCGTCTGCAACAATTGCAGCAAAACATTCTTTGCTTTTCTGCATTTCCCCTGTCTGAAGATAATACCTGCCTGAGAGCAGCTTGCAGCGATCCTGCCATTCAGTAACTGCAAGCAATTTACTTTGTACTATACCCTGTTGAAGAAAGTAGTAGGATTGGTTCAGATCTTCTTTGACTGTTCCCGGCTTGAAGAGGTAATAGCTGCTGATCTGTAGCAGTAATTGCAGCTGGTCTTCTCCGGTGAGTCTGCTCAGTAATTTTTTCGCAGCGTTCAAATCGTCTCTGGCAAGTAAATCCCGGCCGGGAAGAATTGAATTATCTTTATTATAAATTTCTTCGTACCAGAATGTCCTGGGTAATCCCTGACCGATGCAGGAAAGCAGCATCGCGCTGTCAATATCAATCTGGCCCTGGTTGGAAGCAAAAAGATACAAGCCCGAAGTTTGAACCAGCAATCTTTTTTTATTAATATCATATCTCCCGGATAGATTATCGCTTTGTGCAATTGCCGGTTTCGAAACCAATATTAGCAGGAAATAAACGACAATTTTTTTCATCTGAAGATTATCAGTTTTAGAGCCTGCCAGCACAAAAGCGACTGTCTTTCTGACGCAGGTTAAAGTCGGCTACATCTAAAGGTCAGAAAATTTTCTGAGCAACATCACAATCAATAAAAGCAATTGCAAACTTTTCAGCTATTCAGTAAAGAAAGCAAATACCCGATTAAGTTTCCACAACGAAATATCGTTGCCCCGCTCCTGTTTTCAACGACAGAAAGTTGTTTGCATATTATCATGAAAGCAGTTATCAACTGATTTTCATCTGAATGTGGTTTCTGGCATTTGTATTGACAAAACATAAGAACGGTAACTGAAAAGAAATTTGAAACCAGTGCGAATTGGTTTCATTTTAAATCGGGAGGCAAAGATTTATTAAATGATATCCGCAGTTAAATTTTAAAAACAATCATAAATAAATACAAATGAAAAAATCCATCGCTTTTGTAATAGTTTGCTTTTTCTCAGTCTTCAACTTATTTTCTCAAAATAAAATAACAAAAAAAATGAACACAATTGTTTTGGTACATGGAGCATGGGCCGATGCTTCCGCATGGGCGATGGTAGAGCCTGTGTTGAAATCAGCAGGTCATGAAGTAATCGTACTAAACTTAGCAGGACATGGAAAAGACAATGCGGATTTCGGTAAAATTCAGTTGCAAACCTATATCGATGATGTCAGGACTGCCATTGGCAAAAGAACTGAGGTGATCCTGGTGGGACATAGTATGGCAGGTATGGTTATCAGCCAGACAGCAGAACAAATTCCCACACAGATCAGGAAGCTGATTTATGTAGCTGCTTTTCTTCCAAGGAATGGAGAAACATTACTGCAACTCGCTACAATGCCAGATAATAAAAATGCTGAACTGGGCAAGTATCTGCATCCTGATGAAAAAACAGCCTCTGCTGTGGTCGATAGATCCGGGGCTATCGCTTCTTTTGCTGCTGATGCACCACCACAGATTCAGGCGATTGTTCTGGAGCATTTAAAGGCGGAGCCATTGTTCCCATTGGTTTCGCCAGTAACCATCACCGATGCTAATTTCGGGGCTGCTATGAAAACTTATATTTTTACGACGGATGATAAAACGGTCACATTTCCGCTTCAACAACTAATGGTGAATAATGCCAAAGTTCAAAAGACCTATACGCTTCCAGCCAGCCATACACCATTCTTATCGATGCCAGGTGTGCTTTCCTC
>JAATGW010000659.1 GCA_015654495.1 Chitinophagales bacterium | reverse complement strand
CAGGGTGCCAGCCCTGGGAAAGAAGTACGAAATACAATAGTGGTATTTCAGTTCCGTAGGAACGGTGAATCTTGTAGCCCAGGGTGCCAGCCCTGGGAAATAGGTAAACAGCCAATACATTACGGTTTTGACCCCCGTTTGGTGGTTTTCCCCGGTTCAGCATAAATGAAATGCCACAACCTCGTCTTTTTGTAACCACAATTAAAATAAACCTGGCGGCTGATTTAGCGGTTATTCGATCATTTAAGGCTGAATGATCTTAACTTGCATCCTCTTTTACACAAAGTAAAAAGCCTGAAGATTCATGATTCATTACGATCGGTTTCAGTTAGATAACGGATTAAGGGTTTTGGTGCATCGGGATACCAGCACGCCGATAGCGGTAGTTGATGTTATGTATGATGTAGGTGCGCGGGATGAAGATCCTGACAAAACGGGGTTTGCCCACTTATTTGAACACCTGATGTTTGGCGGATCAATTCATATTCCGGATTATGATGAGCCTCTTCAGAGGGCGGGCGGTGAAAACAATGCCTACACTACCAATGATCTTACCAACTACTATTGTTCATTACCTGCGGAGAATATAGAAACAGCATTCTGGCTGGAAAGTGACCGTATGATCAGCCTGGCTTTCAGCAAGAAAAGTCTGGATGTACAGCGAAAAGTAGTAGTGGAAGAATTCAGGGAACATTATATCAACAAGCCTTATGGCGATGCATGGCATCAGTTGCGGGAACTTGCTTACCAGGTTCACCCATACAAATGGATGACCATCGGGAAGGAACTATCGCATATCGAAAATGCCCGGCTCGATGATGTAAAACAATTCTTTTTCAAACATTATACGCCTTCCAATGCAATCCTTGTTGTAGCAGGAAATGTGGAAACCGAACAGGTACGCGTACTCGCAGAGAAATGGTTTGGCAGTATTGCGGCAGGTGTCCGGTATCACCGTTCATTGCCACCCGAACCGCCGCAAACAGAGGCAAAGAAAAAAGAGATACGCGCAGATGTGCCGCTTGACGCCTTCTATAAATGCTGGCATATGTCCGGACGACTTGATGAGCGCTATTATGTGGCCGATCTGGCCAGTGATATTCTGGGTGGCAGCGCATCTTCCAGACTATACCAACGCCTGGTAAAAGAAAAGAAATTATTCAGTCAGATTGGTTGTCACCACTTCGGAAGCATTGATGCAGGTTTAATGGCAATTGAAGGGAAACTGATTAAGGGTGTCGATATGCGTGTTGCCGAAGCTGCTGTTGAAGAAGAACTCGACGCGGTGAAAACCGAACTGCCTTCAGAAAAGGAATTGCAGAAAGTGAAAAATAAAACCGAAAGCATGATGGCTTTTGAAGATATGAGCCTTACCAACAGGGCGAATAGTTTAGCCAATTATGAATTACTCGGAGATGCTGACCTTATGAATACAGAATTGCAGAAATACAAGGATGTAAGTGCTGAAGAAATCCGCAATGAATGTATCCGCATTTTTGATGAGAAGAACAGCAACGCGCTCTATTATTTCAGTGAACCAACCTCAAACATAAAACTTTAGACGTTCAACGTTTAATGTTCAAAAGCCCGAAATTTTGCAGAAGACAACGATTAACAGAAAAGTTCCGCCACCGATAAAGGATGCAGTTTCATTTGATCTTCATCTGAAGCCATTCGATCATTTTTTGCTCGATAATAAAATTCCGGTTTATGCCATCGAAGCGGGAACACAGGAAGTAATGCAACTGGAACTGGTATTTTATGCCGGCAATAGTTATGAAGATAAAAAGATGGTCGCTTCAGCTACCAATGCCATGCTGAAGAATGGTACAAAAAATAAAACGGCATTTGAAATAAGTGAGGCCGTTGATTTTTATGGCGCATATCTTACTGCCAATGCTTACAACGAAACAGCTACGGTTACTCTTCACTGTTTGACCCGGCACTTGCCCGAATTGCTTCCGCTGGTGCATGAGATTTTGTCGGAACCGGTCTTTCCCGAATCCGAACTGGAGATCTACAAAAAAAATATGAAGCAACGGCTTGAAGTAAACCTGAAAAAATGTGATGTGGTTGCAGAGCGACTGATAGATGAATACCTGTATGGCCCGGAGCATCCCTATGGCAAAAACAGTTCGGTAGAAGCATATGATGCGCTTAATACCGGAGACCTGAAAAAATTCTTCAGTGAATATTATCTTAACGGCAGCTGTATTATATTCTGCGCCGGTCTTCTGCCTGAGGATATTGCCGCACAGATCAACAGCAATTTTGGTTCACTTTCGTTGACGAATGAAAAACCTGAAGAAAAGAAACTGATTGCTGAACCTTCAAAAGAAAAGAAGTTCCGGATAATGAATGATCCGAACGGAGTTCAGGGTGCCATCCGGATAGCCAGGCATTTTCCCGACCGGCATCATGCAGACTATCAGCCGGTTCAGGTTCTGAATACACTTTTTGGCGGATTTTTTGGTTCAAGGCTCATGAGTAATATCCGTGAAGACAAGGGATATACCTACGGCATCTTCAGCTTTATTCAGAATCATATCGGAGAAACGGGTCTGGTGATAAGCACGGAGGCGGGTAGGGATGTATGTGAGGCCGCCATTAAAGAGGTATACCACGAAATGAAAGTATTGCGCGAAGAAGCGGTTTCTCAGGAAGAACTGGATCTTGTAAAGAACTACCTGATGGGCACCCTGCTTGGCGACCTCGATGGTCCGTTTCATATCATTGGCCGGTGGAAGAATATTATACTGAATGGTCTCGATGAAAAATATTTCTACCGGTTTATCGAAACTGTGCGGAATATCACTCCGGAAACCTTAAAGGAGATGGCGAATAAATATTACAGGGAAGAAGATTTTTATGAACTGGTCGTGGTATAACGTTAAACGTTCAACGTTTAACGTTCAGTGTTGAACTTGTTTGAAATTGCTTACCTTAATGAAAAATCGGTCATGGGCTTTATTATACGTTTGTTTTTCACCTGGCTTGCAGTAATCATTGCGTCCTATATCTTGCCCGGTATACATATCAGTGATTATTTTTCCGCACTTATTTTTGCGGCAGTACTGGCTATTTTAAACGTATTTCTGAAACCTCTGCTTGTAGTACTCACTATACCTATAACCCTGATCACCCTTGGACTTTTCCTTCTTGTTATTAATGCCTGTATAGTACTCGTTGGCGATTATTTTGTACAGGGTATTAAGATTGATAATTTCTGGTGGGCGCTTTTATTCAGCCTGGTAATCTCCGTTATCGTTTCCATTTTTGAAAGTTTTGACAAAAAAGTAAATAAATGAGCCTGGGTTCTACGTTTCACGTTTAACCGTCAACATTAAACGTTTTCAAAAACCTTTCTTCCGGCCATTGCCATATTCCCTTTCTCCCCGACCTTAGTATTATGATGGACTTCGACAGGAAGGATTTGACTGATGAAACACTGATTGAATTTTTCAGGAAACTGCTTTTGCCGCGCATGATCGAAGAGAAAATGCTTGTATTGTTGCGACAGGGGAAAATCAGTAAATGGTTCAGCGGGATAGGGCAGGAGGCAGTTGCAGTAGGCGCTGCACTTGCGCTTGAAGAGGATGAATGGATTATGCCACTGCACCGGAACCTGGGTGTATTCACCACAAGAGGTATGTCGCTCGAAAAACTATTTCTTCAGTGGCAGGGCCGTAAGGAAGGATTCAGCAAAGGCCGTGAGCGTAGCTT
Organism: Chitinophagales bacterium; assembly: GCA_015654495.1. Classification (GTDB taxonomy): domain Bacteria; phylum Bacteroidota; class Bacteroidia; order Chitinophagales; family Chitinophagaceae; genus Pollutibacter. Next base: position 7,354 of record JAATGW010000659.1, on the reverse strand, counting down.
TCATTTTGGATCGCCCGAACACCATATCTGCGGTATGATCTCTCACCTCGGTCCGCAGCTTACTATCGCCAATGGTACTTCGCTTGCACATAAACTTCGGGGTGAACAAAAAGTATCGCTGGCATTTACCGGCGAAGGCGGCACTTCTGAAGGTGATTTTCATGAAGCATTGAATGTGGCTTCTGTTTGGGACCTGCCGGTGATTTTCATCATCGAAAATAATGGTTATGGTTTGAGCACTCCGGTGAATGAACAATACCGTTGTGAATCGCTGGTGGATCGTGCAAAAGGGTATGGCATGGAAGGCGTACGCATAGATGGAAATAATCTCCTCTCAGTATTCGATACAGTGCAGGGAGTGCGGGACTATTGCCTGAAAAATCAGCGGCCTTACCTGATTGAATGTATGACTTTCCGTATGCGGGGACATGAGGAGGCGAGCGGCGTGAAATATGTTCCGCAGGAACTATTTGAGGAATGGGCAAAAAAAGATCCTGTAGTGAATTTTGAACATTACCTGATTGAAGAGGATATTCTCAACCATGAAAAGGTAAATGAAATCAGGGAGTCTATCCGCCAGTATATTGACAGCGAACTGAAAGCAGGATTTATAAGTGATACAATTATTCCTGATACTGCTGAAGAACTGAATGACGTGTATGCTACACCGTCGGCTGATTACGGAATGGCTGTGTCGGAAAATTCTCCTGTAGCTAACCGCGATGCCAACTTACCGATCCGCCTTTTTGATGCTGTTCGTGAAGGCATGCATCAGGCCATGCAGCGACACCATAATCTGATCCTCATGGGTCAGGATATCGCTGAATACGGAGGTGCTTTTAAAATAACGGAAGGCTTTGTGAATGAATTCGGAAAGGCGCGTGTTCGCAACACACCGTTATGTGAAAGCGCGATAATAGGTGCTGCGCTGGGTTTGAGCCTGGAGGGCTATAAGTCGATGATGGAAATGCAGTTCGCTGATTTTGTAACCGTTGGTTTTAACCAGATCGTCAATAATCTGGCAAAGATCCATTACCGCTGGGGTCGGAAAGCTGATGTTGTGATTCGAATGCCCACTGGTGGTGGCGTTGGAGCGGGGCCCTTTCATTCGCAAAGTAATGAGGCCTGGTTTGTACATACACCCGGATTAAAAGTGGTTTATCCTTCTACACCTGAAGATGCAAAGGGACTTCTGATCGCAGCCTTTAATGATCCGAACCCGGTGATGTATTTTGAACACAAGGCACTCTACAGAAGTGTTACAGGAATTGTGCCGGCGGGCTATTATGAAATACCAATCGGTAAAGCAAAACAGGTACTCGCAGGAGAACAGGTAAGTATCATAACCTATGGTGCCGGTGTTCACTGGGCCCTTGCTTTCGCAGATTCAAATCCGCAGATTTCAATTGACCTTGTCGACCTGCGCACCTTACTACCTATAGACTGGGATGCTGTTCGTAGTTCGGTTGAGCGTACAGGTAAGGTGGTTATACTTCATGAAGACACTCTTACCGGTGGCATTGGTGGTGAGATCTCAGCATGGATTGCTGAACACTGTTTTAAATTTCTTGATGCTCCTGTAAAAAGATGTGCAGGTCTGGATACACCTATACCTTTCAATCTTCAACTGGAAGCTAATTTTATGGCGAAGGCAAGATTAGAGGAAACTATCCGGGAATTATTGGAATATTGATTCTGTTACGATAACGATCTGATTCAATTTCCGCATTATTATAAAGATTTTTCAATGAAAGATATTCAAATCAGATGTCCGAAATGTAGCTGGGAACCTGATGGCAAACCTTATTGGGCCTGTACATGCGGAACTGTCTGGGACACCTTTAGTACCGGCGGCCGTTGTCCCGGCTGCGGGAAACAGTGGGAGGATACCCAGTGTGTTCCATATGCAGGGGGCTGTGGAAAATGGTCGCCTCATCTGGACTGGTACGACAATCTTAGTGAAATTGCCAATCAGGTAAATGAGTTCCTAAAGGCTCCGGAGGAAGTAGAACTGCAACAAGCCCGCTGAATGGGATCGCTGGTGTGCAATCAGCTTTTACATAACAAATGGACAAATGGATATAGGGTGTATTTATCAGAGAAGGATCATGGGGGTTGATCCAGCTTTTTCGTCTATAAATTTTGGAAGTTCTTCGATTAAAATCAGCGTGTAGAAAATAAACCGGCAATTTTGCAAAGTGAGAATTATTTCCAGATCCGGAATTCAGCCAGCGATTATTCACAGTATAGTCTGGCTGCTGATTTTCAGCTTTCCGCTGATTTTTTATAGTAACCAAAATTCCGGAAAGCAAGTAGATTTTTATCACCTGGTTTATCCTTTTATCCAGGCAGTAATTATCTTTTATCTTAACTATTCTCTTCTCGCCGACCGGTTTTATTTCAGAAGAAAATATTTCACATTTATTCTGATCAATCTGGCAATTGTACTTCTCTTTAGATTTGACTGGATGCTGATCAATCTCTTTGACAGTTATTCAACCGTGGATACCCGAAGTAAAACAGCCGATATTTCAGGGGGAATAGACAGATTGAAGTCTCCGGTTTTTATTATTCAGACGGTATTCATGGTTTTTCTTCCAGCGATTCTTGCACTGGTTCTGAAATCAGTGCTGAACAGGGGAAGGGAAGAAGTTGATAAAAGAGAGACTGAAAATAAAAATCTTCAGGCGGAACTACAACAGTTGAAATACCAGTTACATCCGCATTTTTTCTTTAATTCACTTAACAATATATATGCGTTAATCGACCTTTCACCTTCCAGGGCGCAGGAAGCTATTCATTCGCTCGGTAAAATGATGCGCTATATGTTACATGAAACGAACCTGGAGAAAGTATCTCTGAAAAATGAAATCGATTTTTTGAAGAAATATATTCAGCTGATGGAAATAAGGAAGAAAGCTGATGTTAAAGTCGAATGCAGCTTTCCCAGGCTTTCAGAAAAAGATTACCTCATTGCACCACTGCTCTTAATACCATTGATTGAAAACCTTTATAAACACGGCGTTTCAATAGTTTCTCCCCTGCTTCTTCAGTTTGAAATTAGTGTGAGAAACCGGCAATTGCATTTCAAATCCACCAATCCTGTTTTTCGGGAAAATGTACAGCAAATGCACCAGTCGGGAATTGGTGTTGAAAATCTCAGGAAACGTTTGCAGCTGATCTATCCTGGTAAACATTTTTTTCAATGTATTCAGAAAGATGGCATTTTTATCACTGAGCTTAATATCCAACTCGACGAATAATGGAATTAATGAGGAAAATTGAATGTATCATAGTAGATGATGAACCCCTGGCTCTTGATCTGCTGGAAAAATATATTACAAAAACGCCTTTCCTTCATCTTCTATGGCGCTGCAGCAATGCAAAAGAAGCACTGGACATTTCTAAAAATACTCAGGTTGATCTTTTATTTCTTGATATCCAGATGCCTGAAATAAATGGCCTCGAATTATCACGGATGATTAATCCTGAAACGAAAGTAATTTTTACAACTGCTTATGATGAATTTGCTTTGGAAGGATTTAAAGTAAATGCACTCGACTACCTGCTTAAACCATTTAATTATGAAGAATTCAGAAGCAGCGCAGAAAAAGCAGGAAACTGGTTTACTCTGATTGATGCGAATCAAAGACCAGCATTAAAAGAATTTATTTTCGTAAAATCGGAATACAGACAATTGCAGATCCGGCTAAATGATGTACTATATTTCGAAGGAAGCAAAGATTATATTAAAATCTGGCTTGGAAATTCCGCAAGACCCATCATGACACTGATGAGCCTTAAGAACATGGAAACGGAATTGCCGGCAGATAAATTTATGCGGATTCACCGTTCATATATTATATCATTGGATCGGATACAGGCAATCGACAGAAATCATGTTATAATCAACAATGACATTCGCATAGTAATTGCCGATCCGTACAAGGAAAAGTTTCAGCGCTTTGTGAATTCAAGGGCCGCTGGATATTTCACTGATTATCGTCACGGAAAAACCTGAATTCTTCTATTTAATCCTCCGGTTCTTCTATTTCGTTTTCCGGTAGTAATAACGACTGGTAGTTTTGGGAAAGTATCAAAATGAAATTCAGTCAGGTTATTAGTAAGTTGAGGCACAGTGGGATAAAGAACAGGAATTTTATCAGTTTAACAATTGCCTTTGCATATGTTGCTATTTCAATAACGGGACTGTTTTTGTATTTCGGGATTAAATCAGAAGCGATTGAAATTATCCATGTGTTATTTGGCATCTTGTTTACTGTTCTGGTGATATTTCATATCTGGTATAATTTTGCTTCGATCAGAAACTATTCAAAAAACAAAAAGTCGAATGCTGTCAGAAAAGAACTTATTATCAGCTTTACCGGAAGCATGGTTCTGCTTCTCCTGATGTGTTTCGGATTTTCATTCATGGAAGATCTAAGCCATGCGGGCAGAAACCTTTTCGGAAATGATAAGAGAAGGGAGCGGAACAGCCATATGGAAGTTTTCAGTACCCTGCAAACCAATCAGCAATTGCGGGGCACAGCACTGACCCTGATGATCTGGTTTAAGCAGGACTTACCGGGTTCCTCGGTTTCTGTCTGGGCAGAAGATCCCTCAAATAATATATATGAATGCTTATTGCTGCCAGCAAAGAAAATGTTGGTTCCCGAAATGTACAATAGTGTGAATGATTTGGAAAAGTCTGAAATCAGGAAAGAAATAATATTTACCGATTTGAAGAGCGACAGTTTTCCTGAATTGAACAGCAGGAGAAGCGGGTTTCAACCAAATTATCAAAACGCCAGTCCTTTCAGAAGCTTTCTGCTTCAAACAAAAACTACTATGCCCGGAAATTTCTGCATCTTCCTGGAAATGCACTACAATGGGAAATCAGAATTGTTTCAGGCCAGCATAGAGCCCGGATCTGAGGCAATTGTTCTGAATGCGGTAGCAAAAAATGACTACCTTAAAAAAGGTATTGTTTTAAGGGATTAGTTGTAATAAATGGGGCCATGAGTTCTGATAAAAGCTAAGTGTCGGCAATTTCCTTAACCTGCAGTGATTCAAATTCAGCTAATGGCTTTACAACTTCACGTTCTCCGATTTGTTGCCTCCACATCGCATAGTATAGTCCTTTTTTCAGAAGCAGATCTTCGTGTGTTCCTTCTTCTACAATCCTGCCTTTCTCAAGAACATAAATCCTGTCAGCATGAAGGATGGTTGAAAGGCGATGCGCGATCATGATTGTGATCTGCTGATGTTTTTCTGAAATTTCTCTTACGGTCGCAGTGATATCTCTTTCGGTGATGCTATCCAGTGCAGAAGTTGCTTCATCAAAAATCAGAATTCTTGGTTTTCTCAGCAGCGCTCTCGCAATAGCCAGACGTTGTTTTTCTCCGCCGGATACTTTCTTGCCGCCTTCTCCCAGCATAGTATAAAGGCCTTCTTTTTTCCCCTGAATCAGTTTGGTGGCTGAAGCATTTTTAATCGCTTCCATCATTTCATCATCAGTGGCATCTGGTTTTACAAAGAGCAGGTTGTCCCTGATGGTACCTGAAAACAGCTGCGTCTCCTGCGTTACAAAACCCAGCTGGCGGCGCATGACATTATAACGGATATCGCTGGCTGAAATACCGTCGTATGAAATCCTTCCTTTTGTTGGCATGTACAAACCCACCAACAATTTTACCAGCGTTGATTTTCCCGATCCGCTGGGGCCGACAAATGCAATTGTTTCGCCTTCTTTCACTTCAAAGCTGAGATCTTCCACAGCATCCGTATCCGCATTTTTATATCTGAAATAAACATGGTCGTACCGCAGTTCGCTGAGGCTTCCGAGTTCGATGGGTTCTTCAGGACGGTACTCCGTTTCCTTCTGCATTAACTCATTGAATATTTTTAAAGATGCTTCGGCTTCTCTGTAAGCGAGTATGATATTCCCCAGATCCTGCAATGGAAAAATAATGCGGGTGGAAATAAACTGCATAGAGATCAGCTCGCCGGGTGATAAAAGGTTTCTGAAAATCAACCACAGCAGAATGAAAAGAATCGATTCTTTCAACAATAGTAAAATTGAACTCTGGATAAAGCTCAGTTTACGAACCTGTTTGGTTTTCTGCATTTCAAGCTGAAAAATATTTTCAGTAAATCCTTTCAGACGACGGATTTCCGGATAGGTAAGCCCGAGACTTTTTACAAGTTCGATATTGCGTAGCGACTCTGTGATAGCACCGCTCATCTTATTGGTTTCTTTTACAACCGACCGCTGAATGATTTTTATTTTCCGGCTCAGCAGGCTTGTGAGCCCTCCAAGCACAACTACACCAATAAGAAAGACAGGTATTAAAGCCCAGTGTTTGGTAACGGCATACCAGATCAGAAATGCAACTCCGACAGCTGAAGAAAAAAGCACTGTAATAAATGAACTTAAAAACCGCTCATTATCCGTTTTCACTTTTTGGAGAATAGAAAGTATATGTCCGCTGCTGGTTTCTTCAAATTCATGATAGGGAAGACGGAGTGTATGCCGGAGCCCTTCATTGAAAACCGACAATCCGAATTTCTGAACAATCAACCTGGTGACATATTCAGTAAATGCCTGTGCAATTCTGGCGAGTAACGCAATACCAACGGCGAGCGCGAGCCAGGGCAGAACCGCACGCACCGGATCTTCAGGTCTGGCGACGCCTTTGTCAACTGCAAATTTGTCGATAATAATCCCGAAAATGACCGGGTCTGTTAGCTGCAGAACCTGCGCCACTGCCGATAGAAATAAAGCCAGGAATAACCATCTGCGAAATGGTTTCAGATATTTCCAGATAATCTTCATACGAATCGGTTGTAATAATAATACAACAATCAGGCCCCGCGCCGGTTCAATTTAATGCAAATCCTTTGTTGAGAGTGAAGTGTTTTTTTAATAAGAAACCAGTCGTTGGTTTTGACTAATATCCTGCAAACATAATTTCTCCAAGCTTCTTTGATAACCTGGCGATAAAAGGATATGCATTATTACTGAGGATGATAATTGTTTTGTTATGCGCCAGATAACGAACGATGATTGTTTTGTAACCCGGGTTATCGCCCGTATGCATCACTTGCTTTCCTTTCGCATTATCATTTATAATTTCCCAGCCAAAACCATACATGGATGAATCTGCATTATTCAATAACATCGGCTGAAATGCTTCGGCTAATGTTGTTTGCCTAATCAGTTTCTCAGTATACAGGATCTGATCCCAACGAAGCAGGTCTTCAGCAGTGGAACTCACGCGACCCGGACCCTTTCGCCTGCCCAGCCAGATGGTATAGTCGGAAGAAGGAAATGAATCTGCACGCACATAACGCT
>JAATGW010000135.1 GCA_015654495.1 Chitinophagales bacterium | reverse complement strand
TTTACATGAAATCAGAAACATAGATAGCAGCAACGGGCACACTAAGAAAATACGCATATGAGAGAAATTAAGATTGGTTCAATTTTTCCAGTAGGATTTCATTTGTTTTTTTGGGATCTGCTTTTCCCCTGGATATTTTTTTTACCTCTCCCATAAAAAGTCCCAGCAATCCTTTCTTCCCCTTTCTGAACTCCGTTACTTTTTCGGGCATGCTGATCAATACCTGGTTCACCCAGTTCTGAATTTCAGAAGCATCTGCATCCTGTAACAGATTTAGTTCTTTTGCCACCGAAAGAGGATCTGATTTTTCCCCGCTTAATAAATGAGGAAGTATCTTTTGCGCTGCCAGGGAAAAACTAAGTTTGCCCGATTCAACCATTTCAACCAGTGCTCTCCAGGAGTCTGCTGTGACAGTAATTTCGCTCCACTCCTTTCCGGAATCATTTAACCAGGATTTCACCGGACCCAAAAGCCAGTTCGCAATTGCTTTATAGTGTTGTGTTCCGGCACAGATTTTTTCATAGTAATCCGCAAGCGTCTTGTCGTCACTCAATACTCCGGCATCATAGGCAGAAAGTCCATATTCCGTGCTGTATTTTTCAAAAAGAGATTCAGGTAAAGCAGGTAGGGATGCACGTAAGCTATCAATAAACGCTTCATTGAAACTGAAAGGACTGAGGTCGGGTTCCGGAAAATACCTGTAGTCATCGGCATCTTCTTTGGTCCGGATACTGAATGTTGTATCATTATCCGCATTAAAGCTGCGGGTCTCCTGTAATACTTTGCCTTCAGATTCAAGAATTTGTACCAACCTCAAAGATTCAAACTCTATGGCTTTTCGCACATTGCGGATCGAATTGAGATTTTTCACTTCTACCTTAGTACCCAGTTTAGGATCACCTTTTTTCCGCACCGAAATATTTGCATCGCAACGCAGACTTCCTTCTTCCATATTGCCATCGCAAACACCAATCCACCGAACCAGTTTACGAACCTCAGTTAAAAATGCTGATGCTTCATCAGCACTGTTCATCTCAGGCTCTGTTACAATTTCAATCAACGGAACACCGGCCCGATTATAATCCAGACAGGTATAATCGTCGCTCTGGTCGTGGAGACTTTTTCCCGCATCTTCCTCCATATGAATCCTGGTAAGTGCTATTTTCTTTTCTCCGGAACCGGTCCTTATACTTACAAAGCCGTTTTTACAAATGGGAGTTGTATGCTGCGAAATCTGATAACCTTTTGGAAGGTCTGGATAAAAGTAATTTTTACGGGCAAAATAATTGAACATGGAAATCTCACTATGGCAAACCAATCCCATTCTAATAGCGTGTTCAATTGCTCTGCTGTTCATTTTGGGTAAGGTACCCGGATGACCAAGCGTAATCGGACTAACCTCTGTATTCGGGGGCTGGCCGAAAGCTGTTGCATCCCCACAAAAAAGTTTGCTTTCCGTTTGCCACTGCGCATGCACTTCCAGGCCAATGACAAGCTCGTATCCGGGAAAGCTCTCCTCCATTTTCAAATGCTGGTAATTAAGGCAGCAAAATTACCTAAAAACCGCCTATAATCCCATTTAGAGGCCAGGGATACGATTATATAATACCTGCAAACAAAAAGTTCAGGATTGAAACATCCCGAACTTCAAACACCATGAGAAAACGAAAAACTGTTTATCAGAGATCTGTCTTATTCAGCCTTTTGGGGATTTTCACCTCCAGCTTCATCGGCGAACCGTTCCTTTTTACAACAATGGAAAAATTCTGCTTTTCACCTGCTTCCATCAAAGCGTTCCGTGCGCGGTTCGTGTCTTTTATTTCCACACTATCAATCATTGTTATAATATCATTTTCCTTGATCCCTGATTTCTCGGCAATAGAGCCTTCTTCTACATACAGAACCCTTACACCATCGCCGGCTTCAGTGTCTTCGATACGTACGCCCAGTTTGGGAGCTGAACTGTAAAAATTGAACCCACCTACGTCAGAACGAATGCGGGGTGCGGTGATAGCCACATCAGGACTACCATAACCGAATGCCTGAGGTGTTCTGAAATAACTATTTGACCTTGTGGTGGTAGTATATTTCTGCTCTCCGAGTTTTATTTTTTGCTTTAATGCTTTTTTATCCCTGATATAGCCGACTTCCACTTCCTGACCAGGTTTCTTTTCGGAAATTGCCTCGTAGAGATCATCAGCATCAACGATTTTTTCACCATCTACTGATGTAATTATATCGCCATCTTTTATACCGGCTTTGGCAGCAGCACTTTCATTCACCACATCAGTTACTTTCACACCCCTGGCATCTTTTTCAGTAGTTACACCCAGCTGAGCCCTGGATGAACGAACGGTTCTGGTTTTTTCACCATCATCCCAGGAAAAATTGTAATTATAATTCATTGGCGGAACCGGCGCAATTGCAACTCTGGGACTCACATGTACCCGGGGCGTAGTATATGAATATCCACCGTGAACTTCCACATCGCGATTCCTTTTGCGGATCACAATATTGTCGCCTTCATATTCTGAGATGGGCTTACCATTGACAGTGATTTCATCACCGTCAATAATAATGGTGGTCTTTTCTTTTGTGTCGGACTTGACTTTTTCTGACTTTTCTTTCTTTGCTGGTTTGTCCTGAGCAATGAGATTTGTTGATGCGAACGAACTGCTGATGAACAGTAACAATAAGGCGCCGGTCTTATAATTCATACCAAAAGATTTAATTGTACGAAATGTTTAGTAGATCAAATATAGGGAACTAATCCGAAATACGAAATGTTTCGCAAATGTTAAAACCTGTTTTGTGATGAACGGCTTTTTAGAAGTACGAAGGAGGAAGTACGAAGTTCGAAGTAAGTGCGACGTTGAACGTTTAACGTTGAACGTTTAACGTCTCCTTCACGGCAAGAATGACCTCTTTCAGCTGGGAGCTGTCCTGACCACCTGCGGTTGCGAAATTTTTTTGTCCACCACCACCACCCTTGATCAGGGGTGCAATTTTTTCCTTGATTATTTTACCTGCATCCAGCTGACGGGCCTTTACAACAGTATCTGAAATGCCAATGGCAACCGACGGTTTACCACCAATATTTGTACAGAGCACAACTACATAGTCGTGCAGGTTATTCTGAAAATCGACGCACAATTTTCTGAGCGCATCAGCATTTGATACATTTACTATTTCCCCGATAAATGTTACTCCGTTGATGATTTCATCTTTTTGCAGCAGTTCATTGCGGATTCCTACAAGTGTTCTTGCTTCGAGCTGATCAACATGCCTGCGCAGTTTTTCATTCTCTTCCTGCAGATTCTGCAGGGCCTTAAGCGGATCCGGTGTATTTTTTAATTTTGATTTGATGCCTTCAATGAGATTCATTTCTTCTTTAAAAAATGCTTCAAAGGCGAGTCCTGATACTGCTTCAATTCTTCGAACACCAGCAGCAACAGCGGTTTCAGCAGTTATTCTGAAATACCCCAGTTCACCAGTTGCACCAACATGTGTACCTCCGCAAAGCTCTATAGAAAATCCGCGATCAATTGCAACCACACGCACCATATCGCCATACTTTTCGCCAAATAAAGCCATTGCTCCCAACGCCAGGGCTTCCTCTTTTGGCAATGTTCTGATAATAACAGGGATATTATTTCTGATCTGTTGATTAACTATTTTTTCAACTTCGGTTATTTCTTCTGCTGTCATTTTTGCAAAATGGGAAAAATCGAAACGCAGATACCCGGGGCCTACCATAGAACCTTTCTGGGCTACGTGCGTACCTAATACCTTACGCAAAGCAGCATGCAATAAATGCGTTGCAGAATGATGAACAGCAATATTTTTTCTCCGGAGTGGATCCACCCAGGCTTTAACATTTTCGGTTATAGATTCCGGTAAGGAATCGACAATATGAATGATCAGGTCATTTTCTTTTTTTGTATCAGTAACAATAGCCTGAGTATCCCCGAAAATGATCCAGCCTGTGTCACCCACCTGCCCACCACTTTCTGCATAAAAAGGTGTTTTGTCAAGTACCAGCTGATACAATTCCTTTCCTTTTGCTTTTACTTTACGATAGCGTAGAAGTTTTGCATCAGCTTCAAGGGTATCATAACCCACGAAAACGGTATCAGTCGTTTGGTCGCCGGTAACCCATATCCAATCTTCGGTATCAAGTTGCGTCGCTGCGCGGCTACGTGCTTTCTGAGCATTCATCTCAGCAGTAAAACCAGCTTCATCAACCTGAAAACCTTTTTCCTGTGCTATAAGACGGGTGAGGTCCATAGGAAACCCGTAAGTGTCATACAGTTCAAAAACTGCAGGTCCTTTGAGTATTCCTTTTGATGGTGTTTGATCAAAAAGTTCCTCATTTTTTTTGTGGCCTTTTCTGTCTCATTCATCTGTTATGAATCGCTTTCGTCGTATATTTGTAATACGGTGTACATAATAACGAATTGTAGGCAAGTCTTTCGTGGACCTTGGTTCTGGTGACGGCAGGACGGTGATTGAGGCCGTTGCCGTGTCACAACGAGCGGCGCGCGGATTTTTGCATTCTGTCCCCTTGAATAAACGAGTTGAGTCGCTTCGAGGTAGTCTCATGAACGTGCGTAACTCTTTGATGCAAGTGGAACTGCTGTGGGCCGCCTGCGTTCTCGCGATG
>JAATGW010000084.1 GCA_015654495.1 Chitinophagales bacterium | reverse complement strand
GGGTTACCAGTCTCCCGCAAAAGAGGGAAGCAGTGTATCCGTAATCGTTAGCCCTGATTCGCAACGCCTTCAGCTGCTGGAACCGTTTTCCGCATGGGAAGGTACTGATCTGAAAGGGCTGAAACTCCTCATCAAAGCCAAAGGGAAATGTACTACTGATCATATTTCCATGGCAGGCCCCTGGCTGAAATTCCGCGGTCACTTGGATAATATTTCAAATAATATGCTGATCGGCGCGGTGAATTTCTTTAATGATAAAACAGATTCTGTACAGAATCAAATCACCGGTGAGTATGGCCCTGTTCCTGCAACAGCAAGAGCTTACAAGGCAGCTGGCATCGGCTCCATCGTTGTAGGCGATGAAAACTATGGCGAAGGCTCAAGCCGCGAACATGCCGCTATGGAACCCAGGCATCTTGGAGTAAGAGCAATTCTTGTAAGAAGCTTTGCCCGTATTCATGAAACCAATCTCAAAAAACAGGGGATGCTTGCATTGACATTTGCTGTGAAAGAAGACTACGATAAAATCCTGGAAGATGACACTATCGACATTATCGGTTTAACTCAATTTCAACCTGGGAAACCATTGACTTTGCTGCTCACACATCCCGATGGGAAAACTGATGAAATCAAAGTTTTGCATACATACAATGCCCCGCAGATTGAGTGGTTTAAAGCAGGAGGTGCACTTAATGTGATACGTTCACAGGTAGTTGCAGAATAAATTAACCTGATTTTCACACAGTCATTAATTGCTGTTAAAAGATCGTCTGACCATTATGGTCAGACTTTTTTTTTACTATGATTGTACCAGAATTTATCTACAAACTAAAACCACTCTCATGAAAAACAGGATTGCATTTCCAATTTTTACTGCACTGTTATTCTGTTCTTTTGCGGCTACAGCTCAGTTCACAATTGGAATTCAGGGCTCTTATCATACTGCGTCCGATCTGGACAGAAAGGATCAGATCGGGAAAGGGCTCCAGGCAAAATATTTCTTCAGGAATACCCACCTTGCAGTTGGAGCGGGAATGCGTCATTGGGTGAAGAATTATGAAAAAACTACCGTGAATGAGCATGATATCCGGACCCTGGATATTTCCACTTCCTTTGCCGCATTTGCAGAATGGTATTTCGGCAATAAAAAACTCAGGCCTTATGTGGGTACTGATATTGGAGTATATGCATCGAATATCAATATTGAAGTGAAAGAAAAGGCATTCGCCATGAATGCTGAAAATAAACGCACAAATTTCGGTGTAGCTCCCAAAGCTGGTTTGCTGTTCAATACAGGCGTGGTTTCTCCTTTTATACAGGCGCAGTACAATTTTCTTTTTAGCGGAGGTAATAATAAAGGTCAGGCGGAAATTTCAAATTCAAAAGCAAGTTTTGCAAGTTTTGACATTGGTATATTATTCAGGTTTCCAAAATGCGGCTGCAAGGAAAAGAAATCCTGATTAAACCATTATTCTTTTCGCCGATCAAAATAGAATTAAAAAGAACTTTTTATTTTTTCACTTCTTTCAATTCATCTTATTAATCCAAACTAAACGAAAATGAAAAAGCTATTGATCGCCTCCTGTGTTTTATTATTTATTGGTAATGCAACCTATGCACAAAAATTTCAGATTGGACTGAAAGCCGGGACGAATGCAAGTAACTATACCGGTGGAAACCTGGATTCAAAAGCATTGCTGGGATTTCATGCGGGCGGAAGTTTTAATTTTCTGCTCGGTAATAATTTTTCCATTTCACCAGAAGTATTGTTTTCTTCACAAGGTGCTAAATACAATGACCTGGGCAATGAAAAAAATCTCAAAGTGAGTTATATCCAGGTGCCTGTAATGGCTAAGTTCCGTTTCAATGGTGGATTTTATCTGGAAGCAGGTCCGCAGGTCGGTTTTAAAGTGGGCGAGGATGTAGACATTCCGGATGAAACGATCGGAAATTTTGCAAAAGATCTCGACCTTTCTGTAGGTGCCGGATTGGGTTTCCATAGTCGCAGCGGCTTTGGTATTGGAGCAAGATATATCGCCGGACTTTCAAAGGTTGGTGATTTCAGCAGCAGTGAAATAAATCCGGATTTTAAAAACAGCGTTATCCAGCTCAGCCTTTTTTATACCCTGTTTAATAACAGAAGATAAAGGGAGAGGCAAAAGGCAAGAGGCAAAACAAAACAGTCGGCGCCTGGAGAT
>JAATGW010000491.1 GCA_015654495.1 Chitinophagales bacterium | reverse complement strand
GAGAAGCAATCTCAAAGGCATCTGGCACCAGCTTATTGAAATCATGCTGTCCCGGCAACCTTACTTCTATCAGCCGAAGGAGGCCTAAATGGTTAGTCGGGTGGTTGAAGCGGCGCCGGCAGCCAACTCACCCACCAGCTCCTTTAAACTGATGCCGGGTTTCCTTAAACAACACATTAAATGTCGTCAATGATCCATACACTCCGGTAATATATTGCTGAAGCTCAACTTTATCTTCCGGATTAAGTACCTTATGAGAATTGATCTTCTGCTCAATCAATCGCAGTTTATCCCTAACCATTACAATCTTATGAAAAAATGTTTCAATCGGAATTTCTTTTGGCTGCAATGAACCGTCTCCTGGCTTTATCAATAGTGTACCCCGGTTCCATTTTCCTGCAAGCGGAACCATCTCTACTTCATGTAGTCGCTGATCAAGTACGTTCTCCAATGCTTTTTCAATATCAGCAATAGAAATCTGAGAACCGGAATCTCCACCTTCAGCAAGTTCAATCACTTTCAATCCTTCAAAATCCTTTCCGATCAACCTCGTGCCCTGCTGCGATTTAAACCAGATGACATACGACTCTGAAGCAATATCCACTACCACTCCCCTGCCGAAACTGGAATGATCGACCCTTGATCCGATTCCCAATGATGATGATTTGTCCATAAGTTTTAACAGAAACCAATCCTTAATTAAATATTAACTTGCCGCCCCAAACTGCTTTCAAATATATGGAGTCTGAACCTATTTATTATAAAGATTACCTGGGCTTAAACACTGTTTTAAACAGTCAGCATCCGCGGAGTTTTGCTGAAGGCCATTCACCTGCGCATGATGAAATGCTCTTCATC
Organism: Chitinophagales bacterium; assembly: GCA_015654495.1. GTDB lineage: Bacteria > Bacteroidota > Bacteroidia > Chitinophagales > Chitinophagaceae > Pollutibacter. The sequence continues at coordinate 5,311 of JAATGW010000491.1, read as the reverse complement.
ATTATTCATCAGACATTTGAATTGTGGTTTAAACAGATTCTTTTTGAACTTGACTATATACAGTCTGTTTTCAGCCAGGAAAAAATAAATGACAACACAGAAGAAATGAACCTGGTACTTCACCGGCTTCAGCGGATTTCAAAAATAATGGATCTTCTCAACCAGCAGGTAGGCGTACTCGATACTATGACCCCGCTCGATTTTCTTGAATTCCGCAACCTGCTCACACCGGCTTCAGGCTTCCAGAGTGTTCAGTTATGGCTGATAGAAGCGAGACTTGGACTGGAAATGGATAACCGGCATCAGTCGGCTTATTATAAAAGAACCAATGCAGGGGGTTCAATCCAGCAGACTACGAAACCATTCACGCTACAGAAAACAGAATTTCGTTGCTGAGCCAGATAAACGGCTGGCTGGAACGTATGCCATTTTTTGAGCCTGAATACTGGACTTCCTACCAGGCATTATTCCCCGACATAAAATCCCAGCCTTTCTGGAGCGATTATACAACCTTATACCGGGAAGGGTTAAACGAATATGAAAAAAACAAAATTTTTGATTACAATTATTTATTTTTTGAGATAATACCGGATGAACTGCCCGATGAACAAAAAGAACAATTTAAAACGCTTAAAAACAAACTCACCGCGAAAGCTATGAGGGCGGCACTGTTTATCATGTTGTACCGCGACTTTCCATTTTTCCAGAACTCATTCCGGATTCTTGATACGCTGATTGAAATTGATAACAGACTTGCCGGATGGCGACATGCACATTACCGCATGGTAAGGAGAATGATCGGTATGCGTGTCGGGACAGGGAATACTTCAGGAGCAGGATATCTTGAAGGTGCTGCTGCTAAAAATTATATCTTCCGCGATATTGCAGGATTGTCTACTTTTCTTATTGAAAGAAATAAACTTCCGAGACTTCCAAAGGAACTTATCAGAAAACTGAGCTTCGCCGAATAGGAATGAATAGAAATAAATTATCACATTCCGGTCACATCATTTTACATAATTCGGAAATCATCATTTGCTAAGCCCGGCTTAATGGAAGGCAAGCCTCTCGCTAAGTCGTTGTGCAAGGTTTTCAATTTCATTACTCTTTGCTAAGAGCCTTATCCAATCCGGTGGAATACTTGCATACCCGTAAAGGACTCCCGCAAGACCGCCAGCAACCGCACCTGTGGTGTCTGAGTCCTCTCCTAAATTCACCGCTTTCAATACAGCGTCTTTGTAATTATCTGTTGTGAGCAAACACCAGATGCTTGCTTCCAGCGTGTGAACTACATATCCATCACTGAAAATATTCTCTTCATTCTTCTCATGAATGTTATGTTTCAGCAGACTGTCAAACAGCGTAATTTCCGCTGTGTTAATTTCAAGAGAATTCAAATGATCCGTGATTTCCGTTTGCAGGATTTTATAAATTTCAAATTTATCTTTTTCTTCAATGAGTTTTAGGGCAAATTCAAGATAGTAAAAACAGGCAATCACCGAACGAATATGTCCGTGTGTAATTGAAGAAACCTGTTTTATAATTTCGTATCTCTCCTCTATTGGCTTGTCAGTTAAGTAAAAAACCAAGGGCAAAACTCTCATCAATGAACCGTTTCCGTTTGAGGAAATTTCAATGCCGCCAGCCAGATCCGGTCTTTCTCCTCCGGCAATTCTGTCTATTGCCTGGCGGGTTGCAATGCCAATATCAAAAACATGGCCTCTTGCTGTCCAGTAATTACTATAATACCACTTTACAAAATTTTTTCCGATAGCGTTCAGATCAAATTCTTTTGTTAATGCTTCAGCAAGGCAAAAAGTTAAGGAGCTGTCATCCGAAAAAGTGCCAGGGGATACATTATAGGTTCCGTAACCGGTCATGCCCGTTACCGGATTTTTAAGCATGTCTTTTCTACTCTTAAACTCTACCGGAACACCCAGCGCATCACCTATTGCCACTCCAAAAAGTGCCGATTTTACTTTTTCAGAATAATTCACTCCCTGATCAGCAAATAGAAGATTTCCGAAGTGGCTCCAGTTTTCTATAGCGTCGGATGCTGACTGAATATTTTCTATTGAGTATATATCACCGGAGGCCATTCCTAAAAGTCCTCTTCCAATCAGAAATGAAAATGTCTCAATGTCGCTGTTATCGTCGTTACATCTATGTTTTTCCTGATTTCTCTCTGCATGGAACTCCTTTATAACATATCCATCAGCTTCTTTAAACAGTTGCGCTTTAAAAATTTCAAAGCCTGTCCATGAACGATGAAAATGAAGCCAGTTGTTTTCATAAAAGATAAACCACTTATCTTCCATTTGTTGTGGCAAAAGCCCCCTGATCAATTTTAAAAACTGATCGTTTGTAAATTGCAGGGAAATATCAATTCGCGCAGGACTGTCGATAGGAAAGTTTTTCCAGCTTTCTCTGTATGCGATTTCCTTCATTTAATGCCGGCATTGATTATTACAGAAAGCCGAAAAGGTTAAATATTTAAATTACAAAAGTATCAAATCTGTGTATGAGGCCTGAAATCAACATTTCGTCTCAACTCAAAAAGAAATGCTCAAATCAATTCCTGCAATTTTGCGACCACCTGGTCAACTTCTTCTTTCGTATTATTCTTGCAAAACGAAAACCGCACTGTCACCTGGTTAGGATTATTGTTAACCGCCCGGATCACATGCGAACCCTGATCCGTGCCACTTGTACAGGCACTGCCACCTGAAGCACAGATATTATTGATATCAAGATTGAAAAGCATCATTTCCGACTTCTCCGTTTTTGGAAAGCTAACACTCAACACGGTGTAGAGGCTGCTTCCTTCCGGATCGCCATTAAAACATGATCCTTTCACATTCCTGCGGATCTGCTCCATCATGTATTTCTTGATCCCCTTTATATGATTTGAATCCTTTTCAAAATTGATAGTCGCTAACTCCAATGCTTTTGCGAAACCTACAATACCATACAGATTTTCAGTTCCTGCCCGCATATTTCTTTCCTGGCTGCCACCATGTATAAAAGGATGGATCTTTACATTTTCATTAATATATAGCAAGCCCACACCTTTAGGTCCATGAAATTTGTGTGCGGCACCTGTTATAAAATGTACCGGTGTATCGCGGAGATTAATCGGGAAATGTCCGACGGTCTGTACAGTATCTGAATGAAAAATTGCATTGTATTTTTTACAAAGCAATCCTGCAGCATGCAGATCGGTAATATTGCCGATTTCATTATTTGCATGCATCAGCGTCACAAGGATTTTACCTTCTGTATTCTTCAGTAATTCCTCAAGATGAGAAAGATCAACATGACCATCCGCTAATAAATTCACATACTGTAAAGCGGCCTCGCCACGGTTCCTGAAATATTCAACCGTATGAAGAGTTGCATGATGCTCAATTGGCGATGTGATAATATTCCTGCAACCGAGATCACGAACCGCCGAAAACACGGCCGTATTTGTACTTTCCGTACCTCCGCTTGTAAAAAAGATTTCCGCAGGATGTGCATTCAGGATCTTCGCAACTGATTTGCGCGCAAGTTCTATCGCAAGCCTGCTTTCGCGCCCGTAGGAATAAATCGAGGAAGGGTTACCAAACTTTTCGGTCATATAGGGAAGCATAGCTTCCAGCACCGCAGGCTCCATCTTTGTAGTTGCTGCGTTATCAAAATAAATTCTCTCAGTCATGGAAGAATAATTTCAAACCCTGAAGAAGGGTTCACCAGAGATAGGTTTTATAAAAATTCCTTGATATCATGAATCAGCCTCGTAGCAATATTTCTCGCTGTTGTTTCAAAATTGCTTTCTGCAATTATCCGGATAATAGGTTCGGTATTACTGGATCGCAAATGTACCCAGTCGTTATCAAATTCTATTCTGAGTCCATCCTCAGTGTTCAGCGGCTGACTTTTATATTTTGTTTTAAGCTGATCAAAAATGATTTTCAGATCAACTCCGTTTTCAAGTTCAATTTTATTCTTACTGATAAAATAATCAGGATAAGTACCACGAACCTGCTTTACAGTTTTATTTGTTTCAGCAAGAAAACTGAGGAACAATGCTATACCAATCAATGCATCCCGTCCATAATGAAGATCCGGCATAATAATTCCACCATTACCTTCTCCACCAATTACAGCATTCACTTCCTTCATCTTATTAACAACATTAACCTCACCTACCGAACTTGGAAAATATTGTCCGCCATGTCTGATGGTAATATCCTTAAGCGCTTTTGAAGACGATAAGTTACTGACTGTATTTCCTTTCCTCTTACTCAGCACATAATCGGCAACCGCGACAAGTGTATATTCTTCGCCGAACATACTGCCGTCTTCACAAACGATCACCAACCTGTCAACATCGGGATCCACGGCTATGCCCAGATGCGCACCACGCTTATTAACTTCATTTGATAATTGAGTCAGGTTCTGCGGGAGTGGTTCGGGATTATGCGCAAATTTTCCATTTACTTCCCCGTTCAGGATAACAATATCGGATTCTTTTACACCTAACGCTTTCAGTAACGCAGGAACGAAAATCGCGCCGGTACTGTTGACTGCATCAACAACAATCCTGAATTTCTTCTTTTTAATATTTTCAGCATTAACAAGTTCATGCTGAAGAATAGCTGCTATATGTTTTTCTGCATAAGTTTCATCGCTTGAATAAGCGCCAAGTTTATCTACTGATGCAAAAACAAAATCCTCTTTTGCAGCAATTGCCAGAACCTCCTGCCCATCTTCACCACTTATAAATTCACCACTGGCATTGAGCAGTTTTAATGCATTCCATTCCTTTGGGTTATGACTTGCAGTGATGATAATTCCGCCGGCTGCCTTTTCAAAAACAACGGCCATTTCAACAGTTGGTGTTGTGCTAAGACCGAGGTCAATTACCTGAATGCCAAGTGCATTGAGTGTATTGCATACAAGATGACTTACCATAGATCCGCTGATACGCCCGTCACGGCCTACAACAATTTTGCGGTTCCCGGTCTTATTAACTGTCCAGGAACCAAAGGCAGCGGTAAATTTCACAACGTCCAATGGTGTCAGGTTATCACCAGGTTTTCCACCGATGGTTCCACGTATACCCGATATACTTTTAATCAATGCCACAGATCTTGGGTTTAGAGGTTGCAAACATACGTAATTTTACGGATGAGCTCCTGATTGTAACATTGTAAATGATTGAAATATATGTCTTCCCTTCATCTTCACGGTAGTAAACTGTTCAGTTAATTAAATTTATTTACAGTAGAAACTGTTCATGGTAATTGTCAGGTATTGCTCTCTAATT
>JAATGW010000485.1 GCA_015654495.1 Chitinophagales bacterium | reverse complement strand
TATATGGTGCATTTCTGCAGGAGGCACATGCTTATCTTCCGCAGGATGAATTGCTGGAGATATCAAAGATGTTCACCCAGTCCGGCGACAAATGGCGGAATGCCGCTGTACATGCTGCCGGAATCTACAAAGGCCGGCTGACCGCCCAGCAGGATTTTGATTCGATGGCAGATCAGATGGTTGAAATTGCTGCACTCGAAAAAAAGGCATTCCAGGAACTGGCAAAAATCAAATGGCATTCATGAACGCTCCGGCGGTCAGGATTCAGCACCTGAGCTACAGATATCCCGGCCAGACAGTCAATTCAGTTACTGATATCAATCTCACTGTAAATGGCGGTGAGCGTTTTGGTTTATTCGGCCCTAACGGTGCCGGTAAAACGACTTTAATGAGCTGCATGACCGGTATCCTCGATTTTACCGAAGGCGAAATTGAAATTTTCGGTCTGCGTGTAAACAGGACCAACAAAAGTTTCTGTTCTATGCTCGGTTTTGTACCTCAGGAATATTCGTTTTACCAGGAACTCGATCCGGTTGAGAATCTGGAATATTTCGGAGCCTTGTCAGGCCTGAATAAAAAGCAGATAAAAATCAGGTCAGAAGAATTGCTGACAGCACTTGGATTGTGGGACGTGCGGAAAAAACAGGTTGAAAAATTTTCAGGTGGAATGAAGCGCAGGGTGAACCTGGCTATTAGCGTGATGCATGAACCCCGGATACTATTTCTTGATGAACCAACTGTAGGAGTTGATGTTCAAACCAGGTTCGCGATCATGGAATACCTGATGGCGCTGAACCGTAATGGAACCACCCTTATTTATACTTCACATCAGTTAGGTGAAGCACAAAATCTGTGTAACAGTTTCGCATTAATTGATCAGGGAAGAATAATTGCTCACGATAGTCTCGAAAACCTGCTCAAGAAGTATGGTGAAAGCGGACTTGAAGGATTGTTCATTAAACTCACCGGCAAAGCTTACCGCGACACTGATGTTTAAATTAACAGCAACCATACGGAAAGATCTGCGCATACTGTTGCGCGATAAAGTAGGTCTGCTGCTCATGTTTCTGATGCCTGTAATCCTGGCCGTTGTAATTACTGCGATCCAGAACAGCACATTTGAACTCGTAAATGATAATAAGATCCCGCTGATCGTTGTCAATCGCGACACAGGAGAGGCCGGCCGTCAACTGCTCGAATCCATCCATAGTGCCGGGATATTCAGCGTTCTACATACTCCCGAAATATCTGCCAGCGATAATCTTGCTGACGCGATGAAAGCGCATGACGCGCTGGTTGCAATCATTGTGCCGGCTGACTTCACTTCTAAAATCAAAATGAAGGCAAAGATTATTTCGGCAAAAGCACTGAAAAGTGTCGGGTTGGAAACGGATAGTCTTTCCGAAAAATCGCAACATGTAGAGTCGCTGAAAATGTTATATCATCCCGTGATGCAGGAATCATTCCGACAATCCATTCAGGGCGCATTGAAAAGCGCTGTATCGATAGTAGAAAGTAAGCAAATCCTCAACAGTCTTTATCTGCGACTGAATGATGAGCCCATGCCCTCAGCACTGGAAAAAGAAATCCTCGAAAATACAACTGGTGTTGAGCAAATGGCAGTATCCCGCGATGGCAGCAGGAATGTTCCAAATGCCACGCAGCACAATATACCTGCTTGGACGATATTCGCTATGTTTTTTGTTGTGATTTCCCTGGGCAGCAGTGTGGTACGCGAAAAGCAAAACGGAAGTTTCTTAAGATTGAAAACGCTGGCCTCAGGCTATCTGTTAAGTTTGATTTCGAAACAGATCACTTATCTGTTTGTAACGCTGATACAGGCAGCAATTATTTTTGCAATCGGGATCTGGATTTTTCCGCATATCGGTCTGCCCGCATTAAACCTGCCTTCAGATATTTTTGCCACTTTTGTTGTATTGCTTATATGTGGTTGGTGCGCCGTGAGCTTTGCCATTTGTATTGGCGTATTTGCCAGCACCCAGGAACAGGCAAACGGACTCGGTGCGGTTTCAATTGTTTTACTTGCTGCCGTTGGCGGATTGCTCGTTCCCAGTTTTGCAATGCCGGATTCATTCAGGTATATAATAAAACTTTCACCATTGCACTGGTGCCTTGAAGCTTTCTACGGTTTGTTTCTCGAAGGGGGAAATCTTAAAGATATTATGATGAATCTTTTACCTTTACTGGCTATAACACTTTTATTTCAGCTGATAACTTTCTGGGGTTTAAAAAAGAAGAACCTCATCTGAATTTAATTTATATCATGGAAAAAGAAGCACTGAAGCTGCAGCTAAAACAACAGATAGTAAAGTTTTTAAATCTGGTAAGCACAAAGCCGGAAGATATAAAAGATGATGAGCCTCTCTTTGGTGATGGGCTTGGCCTTGATTCCATTGACTCTCTGGAACTGATTGTGCTTTTGCAAAGAGAGTACGGCATAAATATAAATGATCCCAAAGAAGGAAGAAAAATCCTTGTGGACATTAATACCATGGTGGACTTTATCGAAAAGAACCGTACAAAATAAAGAAAGAGTTTGAGCAGAATTCTCGTTACAGGGATAGGACTTGTGAGTGCAATTGGTAACAATGCTGCTGAAAACAGAAAGTCGCTTGCGGAAGGCCATTGTGGAATCAGTCAGCTTGAAGGATTTCCGAGTCGTTTTGCAGGTATCATGCCTTTTGGTGAAATAAAAATCAGAAACCAGCAGCTTATTGAAAAATTCGGACAGCATCAGGCAGGAGTAACAAGGCCTTGCTTGCTTGCATTAATGGCAATGGAAGAAGCTATTGCTGATGCATCTGTCACAAATGCAGAACTTTCAGATTTTTCTACAGCCCTCATCAACGCAACCACGGTTGGCGGAATGTGTCTTACAGATGAACTTTTTCACGATGCTAATGCTGCCGATGAAGGATCTCCCTATCTTTCATCTTACGACTGTGCTGACACCGCAATTTTTTTACAGAAGCATTACCGGATCGGTGGTATTATAAACAGCATCAATACTGCCTGCTCGTCTTCAGCAAATTCAATAGCATTCGGAGCCGCGCTGATAAAATCAGGACGCGCGAAAAGAGTGATTGCCGGAGGTGTTGACTGCCTTGCAAAATTTACAATCAACGGATTTAACTCGCTTCATATACTTTCAAATGAACTTTGCAGGCCATTCGATATCAGCAGGAAGGGATTAAATCTTGGTGAAGCTGCCGCTTACCTGGTTCTTGAACCCGAAGAGGAATTAAGAGGTAAAAAATATTATGCAGAACTTACCGGGTATGCCAATTCAAATGATGCATATCATCCTTCTTCATTGTCAGACAACGGTGTGGGACCTTATAAGTCGATGATGGACGCATTGGAAAAAGCTGAACTTTTGCCTGCGCAAATTGATTATATCAATGCACATGGAACAGGAACCGAAAATAATGACGCTGTTGAAAGTATTGCTATGCAAAGAGTTTTTGGAACAGTGCCTGCTTTCAGTTCAACCAAAGCAAATACCGGTCATACACTCGGCGCAGCTGGGTCACTCGAAGCAGCCTATTGTATTCTCAATCTCAGCAACCAGGAATTGTATCCCGCGCTTCAATTTGAAACCGCAATTCCTGAAACCGGATATATTCCCAATCTTAAATTCAAACCTGCAGAAATCAAACATGTAATGAGCAATTCTTTTGGCTTTGGTGGAAACTGTACATCATTGATATTTTCACTAACCTGATATGCTTTTTATTCACGATACAAGTTGCATTTCACCTCAGCTGAGTTTTGGAGACGTAGATCTTCAGTTGCTTCAGCCTGTAGTAAACAGAAGGCTGATGGCAAAGGAACCCGATTATAAAGGTATTCCTCCGGGAATTCTCAGAAGAATGGGTAAGGCCGTAAGGATGGGAGTAGGTGCTGCTGTACCTCTGCTTCAACGTGCAGGTATACCCGAAGGAATTATTCTGGGTACCGCAATTGGCGGGATGGAAGACTGTATAAAATTTCTGAATCAGATTATTGAATATGATGAAGGGATGCTGACACCCGGAAATTTTGTACAGAGCACTACCAATGCAGTTGCGGCACAGATCGGACTGATGAATAAAAATACAGGTTATAATATAACCCATGTACACAGGGGCCTCGCATTTGAAATGGCTTTGCTTGATACATTCATGAAAGCTGAGGAACAACCGGATGCGCTCTGGTTAACCGGCGCAGTGGATGAAATTTCAAGCTATAACTATAACATTGAAAGACTTGGCGGCTGGTATAAAGAAGAAATAGTCAGCAATGAGGATTTGTACAATTCCGGAACCAAAGGTACGCTTGCCGGAGAAGGCGCGGCGATGTTCCTTTTAAGTGGAATAAAACAAAATGCATTTGCTAAAATAGTAGCTGTGGAAACAATTCATACTGATGATGCCGGTTTTGTTGCAGAAAGATGGAACAGATTTTTGGAAAACAATCCCTCAGATCTGATCATAAGTGGCGACAATGGAGATAGCCGGCTGAATCAATACTACGCTCATCTAATTCCGGATCCCAATAATGGAACAGACCTGGTAAGGTTTAAACATCTCTGCGGTGAATATCCCACGGCATCTTCCTTTGCAACCTGGCTCGCCTGTTATATCCTGCAGGGTCAGCCAGTTCCTGGGTCACTTTATCAATTCCCGGCAAAAAATCCTGGTTATAAAAGCATAAGCATTATAAACAACTATAAAGGTCAGCAACACAGTTTCATAAACCTCTCCTGCCCATAGTCAGTAGGCTGCCATGCCCGTCTTAAATTGCATGAGCAATTGAGACAATTTTAACTCCCACTGTGTAAATCTTCCACAGCGGGCGATAAAAAGCTGACAGCAGAAGGTCATTTAAAACTGAAAAGTTTTTTTAATGTGATTTTAATGACCCACCATTCACAGTAACCAGGCCAATCTGTATATTAAATCTTTTAAATCTGAAAAAAAACTTTCCATCTCCCGTCACAATTTCCCCCGCATTTCGTTTCTATAACCTTACACAGTTAGTAACAGACCGGTATAATCCGAATCCGTTCAAACTGAGGAAGATTTAATTAAATAAAATTTATCATTGAAAGAACAATCTATGAAACAGGTATTTTCTTTTTTCTAAGCTTTCATGTTGCTTGCCAGCATGAACAGTCATGCTCAGAAATTAAAACTGATTGAAGGCGATCTCGCACCGCTCGCTAAGGAATCTTCAATCAATATTGAATTCAGTTATGAAAAAATGAGCGTTGGAAAGTTTGACAACGAATCAGACTATGTTGCCAAAAAAACTGAAGAGTACAACCAAAAGGAAGCGGGCCGTGGCGACAATTGGGCAAAGAACTGGGTGCGCGACCGTAAGGATAAATTTGAACCAAAATTCAATGAACTTTTTGAAAAGGAGTACGAAAAACAGATTACTTACAATTCAAAAAAACCTGCGAAATACACTTTGATTGTAAAGACCACATTTACCGAGCCGGGATTCAATGTAGGTGTAATGAGAAAGAATGCGCAGATTGATGGTGAGATCTGGGTTGTGGAAACAGCCGATCATTCAAAAGTGATTGCAAAAATTAAGATGGATAACGCACTTGGCAGAACTTTTGGCGGATATGATTTCGATACAGGTGGACGTATCTCTGAATGTTATGCAGATGCAGGAAAAGCACTGGGTAAATATTTCAGAAAAAACAGCTAATTCAGAATTGACATTTTAGAACTTATAAATCTTTGGCAGCCGGTTTGACCCTCTCAAACCGGCTGCTGTATTTTCACGTTAAACGTTGAACATGAAACGTTCAAGGTTTAACGTTTTTCGTAATTTGCCGCCTATGCCAATGAGTGTCGATCCTGTAGCTGTTCAGGCTGATTTTACACATACAAAAACCTGTGTGATTATACCCACCTATAACAATGCAGGTACAATCAAGGCTGTTATAAATGATGTATCGGTTTATACCGGGGAGTTAATTGTAGTGAATGATGGTTCCACAGATGGTACTGAAGAAATTCTTAAGAGCACAAAAGGTATACAGTTGATAACCTACCCTGAGAATCGTGGCAAAGGCTGGGCGCTACGTCAGGCATTTCGCTATGCGTCAGAAAAAGGTTATCAAAATGCAATTACGATTGATTCTGATGGTCAGCATTTCGCCAAAGACCTGCCAGCATTTATTGATAAATTAAAATTTTCTCCGGATTCGGTAATAATGGGCGCAAGAAATATGGACCAGGAGAGTATACCCGGCAAAAGCAGTTTCGGACATAAATTTTCCAATTTCTGGTTTAAAGTGGAAACGGGGATAAACTGCCCGGATACACAAACAGGCTACCGCCTCTACCCATTACATCTTTTAAAAGATCTGCATTTTTTTACCCGCAAATATGAATTCGAAATCGAAGTGCTGGTGCGCGCTGCATGGAAAGGTATACCTGTTGAATCAATTCCAATAAGTGTATACTATGCACCGGAAGGGAAACGGATATCTCATTTCAGGCCATTTAAAGATTTCACCAGGATCAGTATTCTCAATACCATTCTTGTTCTGATTACTTTTTTGTACATAAAACCGCGGAATTTTTTCAGTACCCTGTTTGACAGGAAAAAGCTCAAACAGGCTGTGACTGAACAATTATTTAATCCTAATCAATCAGACCTGCTGAAGTCATTATCTATCGCATTCGGCATTTTCATGGGTATTGTACCTATCTGGGGCTTTCAACTGGTAGTGGCAATTTTCTTTTCAGTATTGTTACGGTTAAACACCGCCCTGGTAATTATCGCTGCCAATATCAGCATACCTCCAATGATTCCCCTGATTATTTTTCTGAGTTATAAAACAGGTGCATTATGGATGGGTTCAGAAAAACAAACACTTGATTTCAGTTCGGATATCACTATCGACGCAATAAAAAATAACCTTGAGCAATACATTCACGGAAGCTGTAGCCTGGCAATCATCGCTGCTGTAGTATTCGGACTGATTAGTTTTATTCTTCTGAAAATTTTTAAAAGAAAACCAGTGCTGGCCTGACAACAGACAAAAACATGGCTTCTATTTTTCTCGGCATATTCCATTTCTTTCAAAAAAATAAACCAGCGTATTTTCTTACGCTGGCATTAAGTTTTGTCCTGGCAGGATGGATTGCATCAGGAATACACCTGGAAGAAGACATCTCCAAAATACTTCCCGCTGATAAAAAACTTGAAAAGCTGAACCAGGTTTTTAGTGAATCAAAATTTGCTGATCAGCTTGTAATAAGATTGGGGTTTAAAGACAGCACAGTTACTGAGCCAGACAGTCTTGTTGCATTTGCAGATTCTCTGGTTCCGGCAATGGAAACCAGTCTCAAGCCATATATTCAGCAGATCCAAACGGGTTCTGGTGAAATGGAGATATCGGAAATGATTGATGATATCCAGGATAATTTAGCCGTATATCTTGAAATGGCGGACTATATAAAATTTGATAGCTTAATCCGTCCGGAAGTAATAAAGCAAACGCTCGGACAGAATATACGCACGCTCTCATCGCCCGCCGGAATGGCCATGGGCCGTATTCTCAGCCGCGATCCTATCGGTATAAGTTTTCCGGCATTACGCCGGCTTGAAAATCTGAATGCAGATGAGAATCTCGAACTATACAATGGTTACCTGGTTTCAAAAGATCACAAAAACCTGATCTTACTGGTTACGCCATTTTACCCGCCTGGGAATACGGGCATGAATGCACTGTTTCTCCGCGGCCTGGACTCTGTTTTCCAGAGCTATCAGTCAACATCGTTTTCGGCTATTGATGCAGGTTATTTCGGAGCTACTGCAGTATCCACTGGTAATGCTCTGCAACTCAGAAAAGATGCGATGATAACCCAGGGTATTACACTGCTGTTACTGGTTTTGTTTCTGGCTTTTTATTTCAGAAAGAAACGAGCTCCACTCGTGATACTGCTTCCGGTAATTTTTGGTGCAGTTTTTTCTCTGGCCGCAATCCGGCTGATCAATGGCTCCATCTCCGTGATTGCTTTAGGGGCCGGGTCAATTGTACTGGGCATTGCTGTAAATTATTCACTGCATGTTTTCAATCATTTCAGGCATACGCGCAGTATGGATCAGGTTATCCGCGATCTCACATTGCCGATGACTGTAGGCGGATTTACTACGATCGGTGGATTTCTTTGTCTTCAGTTTACCAACTCAGCCATGCTGGCGGATCTCGGGCTTTTTGCCGCATTCAGTCTGATAGGGGCTGCTCTTGCCTCAATGATTCTTCTTCCGCCACTGGTAGCATCTGTTAATGAAAAAAAGGAAACTGTACCAGCTCATTCCTGGATCGATCGCATTTCAGGATATCATCTGGAGTCGCGTCGCCTGCTGGTAATAGTTATCTGTTTGCTTACGATACTTTTTTCATTTTATATGGGAAAAGCAGGATTTGAAAGTGAGATGATGAACATGAATTTTATGTCACCATCCCTGAAAGTTAACGAGTCAAAAATAAGCAGGATAAATGCAGATGCCCTTCAATCAGTATACCTTGTTGCAGAAGCTGAGGACCTCGAGGCCGCACTGCGGCAAAATGAACTTCAGAAACGGATCCTTGATTCACTTGTTCAGTCAGGTACAGTAAAAAAATATTCGGGAATTTCCAATGCTGTTATTTCAGACTCACTTCAGACGGAAAGAATCAATCAGTGGAATAGCTATTGGTCAGTTGAAAAAAAGCAGGGAGTACTGAATTCGCTGCAACAATCAGGCAAAAGTCTTGGCTACCGGTCAACCGCATTTGGTCCTTTTATGCAGTTGCTGTCGAAACAATATAACAGCACGGAGAATGCAAAAATTCCTGATGCTTTGCGCAATGGATATATCACCGAAAAGCAGGGTCATGTAACTGTTTTTACGCTTGCTAAAGTGTCGCCGGGAAAAAGAACTGACGTAT
>JAATGW010000535.1 GCA_015654495.1 Chitinophagales bacterium | reverse complement strand
TTTTGCGAGTATACGGCCCGATCCTAAATCGGGATCGTACAGAATGCTGGGAGCTCCGGCAATATCGGAAACAATCCCTTTAGTAATGGCGGTTTCCTCACTGATGGCATTGTCAAATGCCAAAGGTCCATCTAAAATTCCGCCTGTGATTTGTCCGCGTGCAGCCATTTTACAAAGTGCAGCAGCATCAATAGTAGCAGGCATTTTAGAGGTCACGGTTTCTACAGCAGCGAGAATGGCAATTTTCGGCTTTTTAATTCCCATTGATATTGCAAGGTCAATTGCATTCTGGCATATGTCAACCTTATCTTCCAGCGATGGTGCAATATTGATTGCTCCATCTGTAATGATGAGTACCTTATGATATGTAGGAACATCCATTATAAACACATGGCTGATTCTCCGTGCAGTTCGCAATCCAATTTCACGCGCCACTATCGCAGCCATTAACTCATCCGTGTGCAGACTTCCCTTCATGATTAATTCCGCTCTTCCTTCCCTGACCAGTTGAACAGCATTTGCAGCTGATTGATGGCTATGACTGGTGTCGGCAATTTCTATATTTCCAAGATCGATATTTCCTGATTTTGCAACTTCAATGATTTTATTTTTCGGGCCTACTAAAATGGGTTTTATCAACGCTTTTTCTGCTGCCATTACAGCTCCTTCCAATGAGGTTATTTCACATGGATGAACAACAGCAGTTACAACAGGTTCCAATTCAGCACACTTTTTTAGCAGCTGTTCATATTTTCCTGATCCGGGCTCTTTGTTCATGTCTATTTAGATTTATTTATTCCTTGAATTGAGAACGGCAGGCTTGCGTGTTTAGCCTGGAATAAAATAACATTTGCAAATCATACGCACTGATAGAGAAAATCAAAATATTGCAACACCAGGAGAAAATTTCAATACCGGTTTCACTGGATTGCCGGCACACCAGATTCTCTATTACGGTAACCTATTATATAAATATAGTTTGTAAAGGGAATAAACGATGCAGGATCACTTATATAAACCAGTAAGTCACCGTTAAAAGGTGAAACCATAAAATGTTAAGGACCTGAGTTTGAAATTGACCTAATATCTTTCAATCTGTTCAAATGCCTGTTCATCCACCACTTCAATCCGCGCCTGAAATTCAATTCGCCTGCGGCCTATGGAGAGCATGACCAGACCCAGCAAAGCACAACCGGCCATCACACCGGTGGTTGGCAGTATGGTGCCATTGCTGATAAAGCCTACCAATGCAGAAGCCAATGCACCCAGGCCCATTTGCATAGCGCCCATCAATGCTGATGCACTACCGGCTTCTTTTGTAAAAGGAGCAAGGGATAGGGCCGATGAATTCGGAAAGGTCAATCCCTGGCAACTCAGGAAAAGGAACATCAGGAATATTGTACTATAAAGATTGAGCCAGTCAAGATAGCTTCCAATGAATAAAATAAGACCAACAATAGTCTGCACGAAAAGCGTTGTTCTCATGATCTGTGCACTGCTGAATTTTTTGAGCAATACATTATTCAGCTGACTGCAGGTAATAAGTCCCCCCGCAATAAGCCCAAAGATCAATCCGTACTGCTGCTCGCTTACTTTGTATAGCTTCATGAATACAGTAGGCGAGCCTGCGAGATACGCAAACAGACCGGCTGCTGCGATGGCTCCCGCGAATGCATATGTAAAAAACTGGGGTTGTTTGATTACAAAAAGAAATCCGGATAAAATTGGTTTTGGTTTTAAGGACATGGAGGGATCAGGCTGTTTGCTTTCGGGCAGTAGAAAAATTACCGCAACAAGCAATAAGGCGGTAATTATAGCAAGCACAATAAAAACGGAATGCCAGCCAAAACCGGCAATCAGGTAACTGCCAACCGTAGGCGCTATAATCGGCGAAACACCCAGTATAAGAATTAACAAAGAAAATATCCTTGCATTCTCACTCACTGGAAATACATCACGTACAATAGCACCTGGCGCCACCATTCCGACGCATCCACCCAAAGCCTGCAGAAAACGAAATGCAACCAGCATTTCCACAGAGGCAGACAATGCGCAACCAAGCGATGCGAATATGTATATGATAAGACCAACACATAGTGGCCTCTTGCGTCCGAACCGGTCAAGTAATGGCCCGCAGATCATCTGCCCGGCACAGATACCTATAAAAAAGCCCGATAATGAATAGGCAACATTGTCAACTGTAGTATGCAGGTCTTCCGCAATGGTTGGGAATCCGGGCAGGTACATATCTATAGAGAAAGGACCGATTGCTGAAAGCAAACCTAATATCAGAATCAATAAATTACGCTTCCTTCTCATATACTTGTACAAAACTGGTTAAATTCTTCCGTCTTTTTCCTTTTTTTGTCAATTCAAAATTCGCATTGTCTTTATTTGTAAACCGGACCGGTCCTAAAATCTCGTACTCAAGACCGGGAGCTTCAATCAGATTTGCGGCTTTCCAGGCAGCCTATCGCCTGTGAAGGTGATTTTTTAGACGCTGCTTTCCTGTATTGTTTTCACAATGTTTTGGGCACTTGCCCCGGGGATTTGTTTTTGTTAAGAAGACAAAGGGTGAGACTAATTTCATTATTGTCAGAAAGATTGCCGCCGGCGCAGGGGATAGCAACTTTTTTCAAAGTTGAATAATCCAAGCGATTCAAAAAAAACAATATCCGGCGTAACAACGCCGGATACTGACAAATTAATTTTGCAATGAGGCCATATCAATAACAAAACGGTAACGCACATCGCTTTTCAGCATACGTTCATATGCTTCATTGATGTCCTGTATTTTTATGATCTCAATATCGGAGGTAATATTATGCTCGCCACAAAAGTCCAGCATCTCCTGGGTCTCCGCAATGCCTCCGATCAGGGAGCCGGCGACTGACATCCTTCCCAAAATCAACGGCACTGAATTTAACATCGGGTCCAGGGGCCCAAGATATCCAACTAAAACCAGGGTTCCGCTGGCTGCGAGTGTCGGCACATAAATATTCACATCGTGAAGAGTCGGTACGGTATCAATGATCCCTTCAAATTCGCCGTGAACTTTTTTCATTTGTTGCGGATCTGTCGATATAATGACTTTGTCTGCACCTAGGGCCAGCGCATCTTTTTCTTTGTTCTCTGACCTTGAAAACAAAGTCACATTTGCTCCCAGGGCTTTAGCTAATTTAATTGCCATATGTCCCAGACCACCCAAACCTACAACGGCTACATTGGATCCTTTTCCAACCTTCCAGTGCTTTAATGGCGACCATGTTGTGATACCTGCACAAAGTAATGGTGCTGCGCCGGCGAGATCAAGATTCCCGGGAACTTTTAAAACAAAATGTTCTTCAACAACTACTTTTTGAGAATATCCCCCGTAAGTATGACCACCGAGGTATTTGTCATTGCCATTATACGTACCCACCCAGCCGTTGATACAATATTGCTCCAGGTCATCCTTGCAATTTTTACATTCCATACATGATCCTACCAGACAACCAACGGCAGCGATATCACCTGTTTTAAACCTGGTCACATCAGCTCCTGTTTTTGTTACCCTGCCAACAATCTCGTGACCCGGTACAGAAGGATAAATGGTTCCACCCCAGTCATTTCTTGTGGTGTGCAGGTCTGAGTGACAAACGCCACAGAACAGGATTTCAATTTCAACATCGCCGGCTGTAACTTCCCTGCGATTAATTTTTAATTCTTCAAGCGAAGCATCGGCAGCTTCAGCTCCATAAGCTCTTACATTTGTTTTTTGCATCCGGATTTGATTTGATTAAGTATTCTATTTTTTTAATAAACATAAAATCTCCTGTAAAGTTCTCGGCAATCTGTTGGGATTGCAGGCATGAATAGCGGGATCGTAGCTAAAGCACGCTATCAGAAATCAATCATAGTCTGTTTAGAAATGACAAAGAAGGAAAACGAAAAAGAATAGTAAGAATGTCAGAACATCTAAAGTAAGGAAATTTGTTTTAACAGAACTATCATCAGGAGCTTATTATCCTTATCAGAGCCCCGTCATCTTCTCAATATGTTCCGGATACCTTGCGCCATGCACTTTGATTTGGGCAGCTACTGATTCTATTTTATTAAGATCATCTGATGTGAGTTCGATCGCTGCAGCGCCATTATTCTCTTCAAGCCGGTGCATTTTTGTGGTTCCGGGAATAGGAACGATCCATGGTTTCTGTGCAAGCAGCCACGCTAATGCAATCTGAGCAGGAGTGGCATTTTTCTGCTTCGCGACTTCACCGAGGAGATCAATCAGCGATTGATTGGCATCAAGTGCTTCAGGTGTAAAACGTGGCAGAATCTTTCTGAAGTCAGTACTGGCAAAACTCGTATCAGCATTCATTTTACCTGTAAGAAATCCTTTGCCTAAAGGACTGAAGGGAACAAAACCGATACCGAGTTCTTCAAGTGCAGGAATGATTTCAATTTCGGGTGTTCTTGTCCATAACGAATATTCACTCTGGAGTGCGGTAACCGGTTGTACAGCATGAGCGCGACGGATTGTTTTTGCGCCAGCCTCAGAAAGCCCGAAATGTTTTACTTTTCCTTCTGCGATCAATTCTTTCACTGCCCCGGCAACATCTTCAATAGGAATATTGGGATCGACCCGATGCTGATAAAGGAGATCAATTACTTCCACATTCAATCTTTTCAATGAAGCCTCAGCAACTTTTCTGATATTTTCCGGGCGGCTGTTAACGCCCGCCTGTTTTCCGTCAACGATATTGAAACCAAATTTTGTCGCTATTACTACTTCATTGCGAAACGGAGCGACTGCTTGACCAAGGAGTTTTTCATTGGTATATGGGCCATATACTTCAGCAGTATCAAAAAAATTTACGCCCTGTTCGAAGGCAGAACGAATCAAGGCAATCATTTCATTTTTATCGGCTGCAGGCCCGTATCCGAAGCTCATCCCCATGCAACCCAGCCCGATTGCCGAAACTTCAAGACCGCTGTTCCCTAATTTTCGCTTGTGCAGTTTTGTACTCATTACTTATTCGTTTGAAACAATAAACAAAGCTAAACAGACAGAAGTTCGCGAAAAAACAAAATTGAATCAGTCAGTTACGAAATTCAAATAAAGTTCACAGACAAGAGACTGTAGTCTGGAGTCTGTAGTCTGGAGTC
>JAATGW010000292.1 GCA_015654495.1 Chitinophagales bacterium | reverse complement strand
TTTCAACAGTTCTGATCTCTTCCCTCCTAGTTCCTTATTTTTACTTCAAAAAGCATGGCAATCAACCCCATCCGCACAGCGCTGGTCAGTTTCGGTATTTCCTCCCGCACTTTTCATGCTCCGTTTTTAACTACCCTGCCGGAATACCAGCTTATCCGTGTGGTAGAAAGAAAGACAAGAGATTCAGAGGCGAAATACCCGCAGGTAAAAGTTGTCAGCCAGTTTGAGGCTCTGCTCAACGATGCTAAAGTGGAACTGGTGATTATCACGTCCCCCAATGAAACGCATTTCCCTTATGCAAAAGCGGCGCTGGAAGCCGGTAAGCATGTGGTGGTTGAAAAGCCATTTACCAATACAGCTGCGGAAGCAAAAGAACTTGTGGAGCTCTCTGCAAGATCGGGCAAGGTACTATCGGTATACCATAACCGCCGATATGTAGCTGATTTCAGAACCATGAAGGAAATCCTCGAAAAAAAATTACTGGGGGACCTGCATGAATTTGTTTCTCATTATGATCGTTACCGGCCTGACCCGAGAACAATTGGTGTATGGCGTGAGAAAGCTGTGCCCGGCAGTGGTGTTTTTTATGATCTCGGTTCCCATCTCATCGATCAGTCATTAGTTTTATTCGGCCATCCGAAAAATATCAACGCTGATCTCAGGAAACAGAAACCTTATTCACAGGTAGACGATTATTTTGCAGTTGACCTTGATTATGGATTCTTAAAAGTAACCCTGCATTCGGGTATGCTTATCCGTGAAATGGGGCCGCGCTATATGATGCATGGAACAATTGGTTCTTTTATTAAAAATGGAGAAGATCTACAGGAGGAAAGACTGAAAGCAGGTGAATTACCTGTTGGTGAACAATGGGGCCATGAGCCGGAAGAACAATACGGATTGATACATACGGTGATTGACGGGGAACTGGTCCGGAGAAAATATCCTTCTCTACGCGGAGATTTTGGTGATTACTACCGCAATCTGTATAAATCCATTCGCGAAGGTGCACCAGTTTCAGAATCCGCAGCGCAGGCGCATAATGTAATCCGGATTATTGAACTTGCTTTTGAAAGCAGCGAAAAAAAACAGTCCATACCGGTTACAGGATTGTTATAATATTTTCAGTTTTGGTTCTGAAAACGGGAGATCATTTAATTGAGCTGCGCGCAAACTATTTTTGCTGTTCGGAGTCCATCAATCAATAATGAGTTTATCAACATCACCGGCAATAAGTATTATAATTGCCACATATAATGCGGAAAAGCACCTTCCTGAATGTCTGGCTTCAATAGATTCTCAGTCGTTCCGAAAGATTGAGATTATTATAACCGATGGGGGAAGTAAAGATGCGACAGAAAAAATAGCCCAGGGTTTTAAGTCGCTGCCGGTAAAGTTTCACACGGAATCCGATAAAGGTATATATGATGCGCTGAACCGCGGAACCAGGCTTGCAAGCGGCAAATGGTTTTATTTCATGGGAAGCGACGATCTGTTGTTGCCGGGATTCAGTGAGCTTGCTGAAAAAATGGAAGATCCGCATGCTGTTTATTATGGAGACAGTGAACCATTTCACCGCGTTCCGGGACCTGTCGGTTTTGAATTATTGATTGGCCGTTTTTCTGAATACCGCCTTGCAAAACATTGTATGAATCACCAGGTAATATTGTACCCGGCGGCTGTTTTCAGCAAATACCAATATGATTTGAAATATAAAGTTTTTGCGGACTACGCATTAAACCTGCGGGTATGGGGCGATAAGGATTTCAAAAAAATTCACTATCCTATATTAATTGCAAGGTATAACGTCACGGGTTTTTCGTCGCAGAATGAAGATCCTGTTTTCGAAAAAGAAAAACCGGAGATCATCCGGCAGAGCATGGGCGAAGCTATATACCTGCGTTATATCTTCAAAAGATTCAAGAAAAAACTTCTCGGCAATTAATTACAATGGGTAAGGAGAATTTCAGCTTTGATGTGGTTATACCTTCTTACAGATTGCAGGAGCAATACATCCGGCCAATACTTAAACTTGAAATTCCCCAGGGCGTTCCTGTTCATTTTATTCTTATTGCTGATCAGCCGGGAATAAAGTTGCCGGAATTTCTGAATGAAATAAAGGGTGATTTTCAATTAACAGTCATTAAAAATGAAAAAAATGAAGGGGCATCCTTTTCGCGGAATCGTGGAATAGAATCAGGCTCGGGCGACTGGATTATTCTTCTTGATGATGATATTCTTGTTGCACCTGATCTATTAAAAAAATATGCTGCAGCTGCAAAATCATTTCCTGAAGAAATCGGATTTATTGGATTGGTTGCACTTCCTGCAGTATCGACATCGTTTACAAAATCGATTGCTGCCAGCGGTGCGATGGATATTTTTTCAATTGCACGTCACCGTGACTCATTTGCATGGGGGGCTACTGCAAATATCATGTTCAGACGATCGGCAGCAGGAAATATTCGCTTCTCCCCTGTATTTCCAAAATCAGGCGGCGGTGAAGATGTGGATTTTTTTCTGAAGATCCGGAAGGCAAATAATTATAAAAATTTTAAGACTGTTCCGGCTGCTGTAGTTGAACATCCCTGGTGGAATAACGGACAAAGAGATTTCGGAAAGCCTTTCCGGTATGGAATGGGAAACAGCTGGCTTGTACAACTAAATCCTGAATATGCCTATCGCGACTGGCTCAATACTCCGGAAACCATTTTGTTTCTTCTGATTTTTATTTTAGTAATCGCAGCATTCCAACCTCAATGGCTAACCGCTTTATTTTTAACAGTTGCTGGAATTATTACAATTGAATTTCTCGCCAATTTGGTTCAGGTACAGAAAAGGCAGAAAAGCGCGACACTGATAGTTGTGTGGTATACCATGCTGATCAGGCTGGCGCAGGAATCCGGCGTTCTATGGGGAAAATTAAAAAGAGGCAGGGTCGATCTGATCGGCCTGCGGTTTCACGATGATGGCAGCAGAAAAAAATTCAGCATCCTGCGATCCAATACCTACCGGATAGTCAAATGGATCCTGTATCCTGTTCTGCTGTTTTTTATCCTGAAATATTTCTAAACCTGGGCAAGCCCGTTTTCGGCTATCGTTCTCCGTAACTGAAGCGTTTTGAAAAACATACCCTGGTTTCTCTCCAGCGAATACCTGGAATGGAAATCGTGATTCAGGTGATAACAGACGGCAGCAAGTTTTACCCGCTTCTTTAATATACCGCGGTTAATCAGCCTGGCTGCAAATTCATCATCTTCCCAACCCCATCCATCAAACATATTATCATATCCGTTAACACGCACAAAATCTTCACGCCAGTAAGCAATATTACATGCTTTGATATTGTGCGGCTGATCGGCAGCGGAACGCGTAAGAAAAGACAGATAAGGCAACCTCAGCGCATTGAAGCGGTTATTAATACCCGAAGCCAGAAAATGCATACTCGAATCGTTACCTCTTAATAAATCATGGGTAAGCATCGGGCCCAGTAAAGTGCGGCATCCCTGGATAAAACGGTTTTCTTCCGCTTCGCGAAGATGATCTTCAATAAATTTTCTGTGAAGAATGATATCGCCATCAATCTGGATTATATAATCCGACTTGGCTTTTTTCATCACCTTATTAAGGATGATGCTCTTGCGGAAACCACGATCTTCCTGCCATTCGTAGTGAATCGGAATATTCGTTTTTCTGCTGAACCGTTCAATCAGTTCCCAGGTTTTTTCATTGGATCCGTCATCACCGATCAAAATTTCATCGGGTAATCGTGTTTGTTTTAATACACTTTCAAGAACCAGTTTAAGCGCTTGCGGCCAGTTATAGGTCGCCAATAGTAATCCTACACGGGGGTTTCTTTTTGTCATACAGGTGCATTTCCAGTTGGCGGCTAGCAATCGCTTCAAGCTCAAACGGGAGCCGTGCTGAAGGCCTGCATGTCGGTTAGCCTTCTGAACAAACCTTGCTTTTCGATCAGTTCCAGGTAAGTACCCTGTTCCGCGATCTTCCCGTTGTCAATCACCACGATTGCATCCGCGTGTTGTATTGTACTTAGCCTATGAGCTATAATCAGACTGGTTCGTTGCTTCATTAAATTATTCAAAGCATCCTGAACAATTTTTTCTGACTCGGTATCCAATGCCGAAGTAGCTTCGTCCAGTAACATGAGGGGTGGATTATTCAGTACTGCCCTTGCAATACAAATACGTTGCCGCTGACCTCCTGATAGCTTAACTCCTCTGTCGCCGATATTGGTTTCATACCCTTTAGATGTGGCGAGAATGAAGTCATGAGCATTGGCAATTTTAGCCGCCTTCGTAACCTCATCAATTGAAATGCCAGCCTGTCCAAAAGCAATGTTATTATAGATGGTATCGTTAAAGAGAACCGTTTCCTGACTTACAATTCCCATCATTGAGCGTAAAGAACGCAAAGTATAATCCCGGATATCTCTTCCATCAATCAGAATTTTTCCCTGGTCCGGTTGTATGAATCGGGGAATCAGATCCATTAGTGTGGATTTTCCGCCACCCGACTGACCTACCAATGCAATTGTTTTTCCTTTTGGAATTTCCAGATGAATATTTTTCAGAACCGCTTTATCCTGGTATTTAAAACCGACATTTTCAAATACGATTGATTCTTTGAATTCTTTTAATTCCGTTGCATCGGGCCTATCCTGTATCAACGGTTTTTCGTCAATAAGACCAAGTACACGTTCTCCCGCAGCGAGTCCTGAATGAATATTGCTGAATGAATCAGTGATTGCTTTTGCCGGACGCATGATCTGAGAAAATATGGCGATATAAGCAATGAAATTTGCGGCATTCAATCCTTCATTACCAGAAAGAATCAACCAGCCACCAAAGAGAACAATTCCTCCGACCATTAAAACGCCGAGAGATTCAGATACCGGAGAAGCAAGCTGCTGGCGGCGCGCCATCGACCGGATTATATTCGAATAGCGTTGGTTTTCGTTATCAAACCTGCGGGTAATAAAATCTTTAGCATTAAATGCCTTGATAACCCTGATACCATTGAGTGCTTCATCAAGATAGCTGATCATTGTTCCGTAAGATGAATGTGATTCTGCCGCATCCCGTTTAAGCCGCTTTACAATCCTGGCAATAACCAATCCTGCAATCGGAATAATAAGCATAGACATCAGCGTTAGTTTGTAGGAAATAACAAACAAAACGACGAGGTAAGCAATCAATGTTAAAGGTTCCTTAAAAATTACCTGGAGGGTTCCCGTGACGGAATATTGAACCACCTGCACATCAGATGCCACTTTGGAAATGATGTCGCCCTTGCGTTCATTATTAAAATAACCAATATCGAGATTCATCACGTGATCAAAAACAGATTTTCTTAAATTTAATAAGGTCTGTATCCTGAGGTTCTCCATAGTCCGCTGTGCCAGATAGCGGAACAGGTTGCCCAGAAAGACAGACAAAATGATCACACCGCAAACAATCATTAATGTTTTGTAGATACCAAACCTTTCATTGGCAAGGTTTGCATAGTAGTTGAACTGATTGAAAATGTCGAAAAAACCAGATGGTTTTACAACTTCTTTATTTCCATCAGAATTAAAAAGAGTGGTAAGCAATGGAGCAAGCAAGGCAAGATTAAGGGTACTGAAAATAACAGAAAAGATCGTAAACAGAATATAGGGTATAGCATATCTCCCCAGTGGTTTCGCATAAGAAAGCAGACGAAAGTAGGTCTTCATATCATTCTAAACCCTGCAATTTACAGTTTAATTCACGAACAGGTCGGCCATTGCGCTGATGCAACTGTTAACCGTGTTATAAAACTGAAGCGTTTAGTTTTTTATGGTCGGATATTTTATTCCAAGCTGTTCCAGATAATTCGCATATTTCGCCGGGTCATAATAATATTTTTTCATTTCCGGCCTGAACTCTTCCATGATTTTTTTATTCAGAAATGTGGCGGGTTTGTCTTTTGCAGAAATAATCGCCGTGTATTTAATGTCCTTTGTTTGTACATCTTTGAAATAAGTTTTTGCTGAATTGATAAGCGCAGGATTCATAAAAAGATCCAGCAAAGTCATCGCTTCGGCTTTGGCCCCCGCTATCACACCTTTATGAGCAATAGGAGTAGCCATTGCAACTGCATTTGACCAATGGTGTCCCGGCAGGGCTGGAATATTCGCAGGATAAAGAAGTACCACAGTTGGAATATTCCAGGAAATATCTCCTATATCATCTGATCCACCTGATGCTGAAAAAGATGGATCAAAGGGCAATAGCAGCGGTGAAACTGTTTTGGCCAGTCCCGGGAAACTATCTGAAGGCATTCCCGATCGCATTTCTTTTTGTATGGCTACTGCCAGCTCCTGATCTTCCCTGGTCCAAACGGGCATACCTACCTGCTTTATATTTTCATACATCGCTTCTGCGATTGGTTTATTTAAATGACCTGGCCATGCGCTTCCTAAAACCTCGTATGACACAGTTGTACCCGTCATTGCTGCAGCAGACTCTGCGATCTTAATACAGTCCTGGTAATTTTTCATAATCTTCGGATAGGTCCGGTCGCGTATAAAATACCAGACCGAAGCTTTTGAAGGAACAACATTCGGTTGATCGCCACCGTCAGTAATCACGTAGTGTGAGCGTTGGGTAAGCTCCATATGTTCACGATGATAATTCCATCCTGTATTCATCAGTTCAACCGCATCAAGTGCACTTTTACCACGCCAGGGATCTCCTGCTGCATGGGCAGCCTGTCCGCTGAAATTGAACTTTACTGAAACCAGCCCGGTATAACCATTGTCGCCGTAACCTGTTGTGAACGTATTTCCGACATGCGTGAATATGCAGGCGTCTACATCTTTAAAATATCCATCGCGGATATAATAAGCTTTTGTACCGAGTTGCTCTTCGGCAACACCCGGCCAGATCATCAGTGTTCCGGGGATCTTTTCACGTTCCATTATTTTCTTCAGGGCAAGAACAGAAATGATATTTAAAGGCTCGCCGGAATTATGCCCCTCACCATGACCAGGAGCGCCTTCCACAATCGGGTCATGATATGCAACTCCGGGCTTTTGCGAAGCTTTTGGAATACAATCAATATCGCTCCCTATTGCAATCACGGGTTTCCCGGAGCCCCATTTTGCAATCCAGGCAGTTGGTATACCACTTATATTTGAATCGATACTAAATCCGTTTTTCCGGAGAATGGATTTAAGATATGCTGCAGTTTCATATTCCTGAAAACCGAGTTCAGCAAAACTGAAAATCATATCAACCATTTCCTGCGCTGATTTTTGCTGCTGGTCGATTTCTTTTACAAGTTCTGCTTTCCACTCAGTTATTTTTGCAGATGAATTTTTATTCTTTTGTGCAAAACAGGAAATGTTTATCATTGAAAAAACACCCAAAAAAATTACACGGTATCGGAATAGGAAATTCGCCATATTTTTTTTTCTATTGATGAGGATTCAGCTGGCTACAGAATTTTTTTCTGTACCATACTGCCATTTGTCATACTGATAATTTTTCCTGATACATCTTTCTGAAAAACCATTTTCATACCGGTAGGTTTGCCATCAGGTCGCAAAACAGAAAAGGTATCACCTTCAATATATTTCAGTACAGTCACACTCATTGGATCGCTGGAAGGCAGTGCCATTATAGCAATCCCTTCCTTCCATTTGATTACCACGCTTTCGCCACTCCATGCATATGCGTCGTAGCTGCCGAGGTATTTTTCGATATCAATTAATGCCGGTGATTTCGCGGAAACCCTGTACTTGTGATACGCGTTGTAAATGGCATCAGTATATTTCTGAAATGCAGCACCCTGACTGTTCACCATTACAACAATCGCCAGTGTGTCATCAGGATAGATTGAAAGACTTGTTAAGAATCCCGGACAGGAACCGTTATGCCCGACTACAGTTTTGCCATTGCTGTTGTTGACCCGGAATCCCAATCCCCAGGAAGTTTTCCAATC
>JAATGW010000245.1 GCA_015654495.1 Chitinophagales bacterium | reverse complement strand
TGGAAAGGGAAATTTTAAGGCTTTATTCGAAGCCATTGAACGTGAACAGGAACTAAGAGGTAATTTATGATAAAGCATAAATTGTTCACAAATTAACTGAAAATGTGGATATCAGTTACGATCTTTAGGTGAGTCTTGGGGCTATTTTTGTACGATTCCTTGGCTTAAACCGTTTAAGTGAAGGTACCCAAAATTATGAAAAGAAAACTAATCATTATTGTTTGCGTGCTTTGTATTGCCCTCTCCGAAGCCAATGCACAGAACTCTTTTGTTGATTATCAGAAATCATTCAACAGAGTTGCTGATGTGTTCAGAAGAAAGGAAGATACACTCAGAAAACAGTTCGCTGCCAAGGATCTGGAATGGCCTGTCAGGGACATGTATATCCGCTCTTTCAAATACGACAGTGAGCTTGAAGTATGGGTCCGCAATTCCTCCCAGGAAGAATACAAACTGTTTAAGATTTATAAAGTTTGTGCTTTAGCCGGCTCACTGGGCCCCAAAAGAATTCAGGGTGATTACCAGGTGCCTGAAGGAGTTTATTATATCAATGAATTCAAACATAACAGCGCATATCATCTTTCTCTCGGTCTCAATTATCCAAACGCATCTGATAAACTTCTTTCAGATTCCCTTCAACCAGGAGGGGATATTTATATTCATGGGAGTTGCGTAACTCAGGGTTGTATTCCGATCACGAATGCCCAGATTGAAGAACTGTATATTCTCACTTCTCACGCCAAAGGCGCGGGTCAGGATTTTATCCCGGTTCACATTTTTCCCGTCAGGTTCAATGTAAATAAAAGTGTTGTTTACCTGAACAATCAAACGAAGAATGATCCTGAATTGAAAAAGTTTGAAGACAGGCTAAAGGAAGTTTATGAACGCTTTGAAAAAACAAAAAAGCTTCCCGTAATAGCAGTTGATACCAGGGGCGATTATGTTTTATATTGAATCCCGATCCAGCTGAATCATTCGGCAAATTTATAAGTGCTTTAATTCATGAAATTTTAAATTTCAGCAGGCAGATTTATTTGTTTTTGAATTTCCGGCACACCAGGCACATTTCCTCAAATGACACTCTATTTCTATTTTCATTGATTATCAATGTTATTTACATTTTGCTTTCTCCGTAGCAGTATAATTGTTTTTTATTGAAAATTTTCCCGAAAAAAATAATGCGCATTTTTACTTTTTAATTTTTTCAGAAAAGATTGATTCTGAATCGACATTATTATTCTTTTAAATATCATTCGTCGAATTGTTATTCACATTATATAATCCTAGTACAATAATTGCGTTTTAACATTGAAATACCAATATCCTCTGACAACAGCAGCATGGTAAGCTGTAAACCATTTGTTACATCATTTTGAGCGCCGTTTGAAAATTCAATATTGAAAAACCAAGCAATCAGTTTTTAAGTTTTCATATCCACAAACCATCCGGAGATGAAATTTAAAACTTATCAAGCTGAACCAAAAATGATGTTTCTACCAGAAGAGTGACCGGTTCCCCGGTTGCTTTTTTTTTTGCAATGACCTGAACCTCATTTCATAACTACCTGAATGGTTTCCGGTGTCTGTTGACGAAGCAACAATATTTTTCCTTCTGTTAGTTTTTCAATTATCTCTTCTGTATAATGACGGATTGTTAGCAGACTAAGATTTTTATGTAGATGCACTTCAAAAAGTGATGCTGCATTCATCGCGAGTCTGTCGAGTTTTTCTGTATTATCATCCAGGCAGAGATGCATACTAACAGCCCCGCTCTGGATCAGGTTTGCTTTTAATTTCAGTTCTGCAAGCATTCCATACAAAATACCAGAAGGCTTTTCGCTGACAAAAGAAAAGTCCGTTGTATGAAGATCAACCATCACCTGGTTATGCTTCCAGATTATTATAGGAGGAAGATTATGAACCGGGTTATTATGTATTATTGTTCCGGGAAGGTTTTCATCGAGAAAGCATTTTACCAGCAGGGGGATCCCTTTGTTTTGTAGGGGCTTGATTGTTTTCGGATGTATCACCTGTGCACCATAGTAAGCCATTTCAATAACTTCCTCATAATTCAATTCTTTAAGAAAGATAGCATCCGGCAGAATTTTCGGATCCGCATTCCTCACTCCCTCCACATCTTTCCAGAT
>JAATGW010000298.1 GCA_015654495.1 Chitinophagales bacterium | reverse complement strand
GGAAGTATGGCTGCTATTTTTTTCCCGATCCCCTCTATTTTAGTGAGGTCATCATTACCGGAAGCTGCTTTTCCGTTGGTACCGTTTTGTTTTGCTTTTGGTTTTGCAGCGGGCTTAGGCTCGTCTGCAGTAACCGTAATAACACAATTTTCAACCTGCAAACCCGGTATAGGGTTGTAATACTGCGCGTTGCCATCGTTCACCCAGCGACCGTCATTGAGGAGGTAGCGGTATTGATAAGTACGACCTTCTTCCAGCGATACAGTTGTTTGCAAAGAACCGTCTTTTGCTTTTTTTAAAGTGAATGCTTCTTCGCTGTTCCAGTTATTAAACTCTCCCAATAACAGCGCCTCTGTTGCATCAGCAACGATTTCTTTATCTAGAATAAATTTTACTTTCTTACTCATAATCATAAATTATATATTGAAGAATAATTGATATCTGGTTTAAACCAGCAAAGTTCAGCCATTTCACCGGGCGTACAAATAAAACATCCATCAATTTTCCCTAGTTATACACCAACGGGTTAATAAATAGATTTGTTTGCAATATTTTTTTTACTGCACACGTTTCCCTTCTGTATCTGTTAATAACCAGCCGACTGTGTCAGAAAAACAACGGGGAAGGTAAAGTGAAAGCAATCCGGGGCATTTTTTCTCCACAAATTTGGTTATAACACAGGCATCAGAATTGATCGAATTTTGATGAAAGTTTGTTTAGAA
The DNA here is from genome assembly GCA_015654495.1 of Chitinophagales bacterium. Classification (GTDB taxonomy): domain Bacteria; phylum Bacteroidota; class Bacteroidia; order Chitinophagales; family Chitinophagaceae; genus Pollutibacter. The sequence continues at coordinate 7,277 of JAATGW010000298.1, read as the reverse complement.
ACGAAATGATATATGAGATCAGCAGCTAAGACTTGAATTCTCAGATCGGGTTTAACAAATTTTTTTATCAGTATGCCGTCACTTCCGCAAAAAAACAATGTCTTAACTATAACATGTACAGAAAATTTACTCAAGATGAGCACAAGGCAGGCACAACAGGAAATTTTACTAAAAAAAGGAAACAGCTGCACAGCGAGGCAGTCCCACAGTAAAAACGTAAATGGCAAACCAGAATCCCTTTCTCCCGAAGAACAACTGGAAGAAGCATGCTGGAACGGATTGATTCAGGAATTGATTCCCGAACTATATATACATCCCGGCAAGGATAAAACACTCTATCTCTGGCAGGTAAAGGAATTCAATAGCTTCCTTGAACTGGATCTCAGCGAAGAAATCCCCGAAACAAAAGATAGCTACCTCTCGATTGATCCCTATGCTTTTATGAAAGGCAGACTAATGTCCTGAAGGTCGAAGTACGAAGTGAACAGCCTTTTGAAGTAAGAGGTACGAGGTAGGAAGTAAGAAGTAAACAACCAATACAAACATGTTTTTCAGTTCCGCAGGAACGATGATCTTATAGCTCAGGATTTCAATCCTGGGTACGAGGTAAGAAGCTAACAGCCAAACAATTGGGTTTCTTAGTCCTGAAAGGACGTAAGACAATAGCCCAGGGTGCTAGCCCTGGAGAGAAGTGCGAAGGCCGAAGGTCGAAGTAAACAGCCTTTTGAAGTAAGAGGTACGAGGTAAGAAGTAAGAAGTAAACAGCCAAATACAATTGCGGTTTTCAGTTCCGTAGGAACGATGATCTTATAGCCCTGGATTTCAATCCTGGGTACGGAATACAAAGGGCGAAGTTAAATAAAAGGCAAATACAATTTTGGTTCTTCAGTTGCGGAGGAACGGTGAATATTGTAGCGCAGGGCGCAAGCCCCCGAACCTTTCAAAATCATTTATCCACCGCTATACCATTTCTTCATAAAATCAGCATAGGCTGCAAATGCAATTTCAGGTTCCGGAATTTCGGGATGCCATAGTTTTTCCCATTCGAAACCATAATAGCCATTGTAATTATTCTTCTTAAGAATTTCAAGCTGTTTAATGGTAGGACTGATTCCCTCGCCTACAAAAACATCAACCGGCTTTCCGTTTGCCATCGAAATATCTTTAATATGCGTATGCCGGATCCAATTTCTTATGACCGGGTAAACATCCTCCGGAGCTTCGCCTGTAACGCTCCACATATTCACAAGATCCCAGATGATGCCGGTTTGCGGATGGTCAACTGCTGTCATCACTTTGCTGATATCTTCTGCATATAAAAGTTCGCCATGGGTCTCAAGCAGAACTGTAACTCCGCTGCTTTTTGCATAGTCCCCAAGTTCGCGCATCCCTGCGACCATCAGATCCATAGTTTTACTGCGATCCTGTTCTTTTGGAAAAACATTCGGAAATACCCGCACAAAGGGACATTTTGTAGCGGCAGCAAGGTCAATAAACCGTCTTGCATCATCCAGATGTTTTTTTCTGGTCACCGGATGTGCAAAATGTAAAGCGGCTGAAGATCCCAGGTCGATCAGCGACAAATTATTGTCAGCCAAAAGCTGAACTGTAGCCTTTATTTTTTCCGGAGAATTAAATGGAAGGGCTTTCGTCAAATCAAGTTCCCGCTGAACACCACGAATTTCAAGAGCGCTATAACCATATTTAACAGCAAAGGCTACAATTTTTTCAAAACTCCAGTCCGGGCATCCCAACGTTGAAAAGGAAAGTTTTATTTTCTCATCCGGGATTCTGAACCCCAGCGAAGCTGCAGCGAGGGAAAGAGAATAAATGAATTTTCTTCTGGACAGCGAATCCTTATTTCCTCCTGGTATAGCATTTTGAAAACCAGGGTATTTTGCTCTTTTATTCATGTTCTTTATACATTTTTTCACCGGCATTTACGGCTATTGGCATTCGGTTCTGCCGGGGCGGAATGGGGCAGGTGGCAAAGGGGGTAAAAACACAGGGCGGATTAATTGCTTTATTAAAATCAACAAAGGTCTCTCCATTGGAGTTGGGTTTAGCAACATACAAATACCTTCCGGAAGCATAGGTTTCCCCGCCATTAGTCAGGTCGCCAAAAATGAGAAATAGCTCATCATGGCCGCTTTCCAGGGCATCCAGTGTATAGGTTGTGCCGCCAATACTGAATACCAGCCGGCCGGGTGATTTTTGCGCATGCGTTTGCCCGATCATATTGGTAATCATCACACTGTCCTGGTTACCAGTAATCAATTTCGCCGGAATCTTCCAGCTGCTGTCGATATTATAGTAATCAATAGCCTTTATAGTTTTAAGCGCAGGATGATTAAGATCCCTTAACCTGATACCGAGTTTTTCTTCTCTTTGAATCAGGTTCCATCTGAAAGAGCCCAGGGAAAAAAGTTTTGGATAAGGAGCCGACCCGGATAATTTCAAAGTATCAAATACTGATCGTCTGTTATGCACCATCACTTTAGCTTTCGCTTCGGATTTCCAGGTAAGATTTCCATTTGTAAGAATGAAGGTTCCTGCAAATGCCGGCATTCCGGGAAGATTACAAACAAAGTCGTTGGAAGAATCGCTGCCAAACTTATTTTCGCCGGGCTCAATCCAGTACAGGCCGGCCAGATTGATCCATCCATTAGGCGCTTTCAGTTCATGCATTCTTTGTTCCCGCCATTCTGCAATTTCCATGGCAAAGGACCGGGAGCTTTGCGCATTTAACTGCAGAACAACAGCAATCAAGGCATGGAATAAAACCATTATCTTTTTAGACCGGGAGAAATTTTTCAAATTTTTAAGCCCCATATCAGGAATACTGTTTCTCGAAAAAAGGATAAAGATCTTATTTGCACACGATTCAAATGTGCAGCTCCGGAAAAAACCTGCTTTGGTTGATTGAATTTCTCCTGTCTTCAGGAGCTATCCGTATATCATCACGTATCAGTACAAACTTCTCAATTATTTCAATTTGCTAACGCAGGTTGATCGTTATATGGCAGGTCAGTGTTTGCGCTGGCGGATTTCCCCCCTACCGACAAACCTTGTTTTTGTCGACGGTAAAAAGAAAAGCCCCTGCTTAAGCAGAGGACTTTTTCTATTTTGTTTTGTTCACAAGGATTGGGATCAGGATCGGGGGGCTATTCTCTCAGGACCAATGAATCTGTTGAAATAAGGGTACTATCCGCCTTGCGCATATTATAGATATCTCCGCAAAGCCACTGAATCTGATCCATAGCTGCGAAATAGCTTAACCAGTAATCATTTACATCCGCATTCATGAGGTATCGGCCACTGCGGTTATAAAATGTTCTTACACCATAATTGCTGAAGTTGCCATACATCACTTCACCCGGAAAAGGTGAACTTCCGCCCCAATTCCTTAATATGGAATAACCACGTGAGGTTTCAACTACATAATAAGAACAGCTGAAGTCGGATGCAACCACGTACCCGCGTTCCTGACGCAACCATTCACTTTCATCAATCGGTTCGCGGGGCAGATCCTGTTTTGTACATGAAATCATAAAAATTGCAAAGGGAGCAAGTAGTAGAAGTAATTTTTTCATCTCAATGCATTTACTGCAGCATTGACGATAAAAGATCGAAAGGGTTGACTAACGACTTGTTAAAATGCCCCGGAATAGTAGGGATCCCGTTTTCAAAATTTATTTCGCTGCCGGAAATGTAACGGATATCTGCATCCGTCTCAGAAACGCATGGTCAAGGTTAGATTTTTGTTTTGCAGAAAAAATGATAGTTCCGGGGAAGCTCTCGAGAGCCTGCAGGATACCGTGTTCCTCCTTCTCTTTTGAAACAGGGGTGGACCGGGTTCCAAATAAAGCATCCGCTTCATCAAAAAATAAAACAAAATCCCTGCTTTCTGCTTTTGCGAAAATTTGCGAAATATTCTTTTCGGTCTCACCAATATATGCTGAAACAAGCGCTGAAAGATCAATACGGTAAATGGGCTTGTTTGTGTCTTTTGCAACCAGGGCCGCTGCGATCCATTTAAGATGTGTATCATTTCCGTCAAAAAGAAAACGATAGGGAAGCGAAGTACCTTTTACTTTCGGATTGGTTTTCGATGGTGGAGTTCCTGAAAACTGCCGCATTGCCTCAAGGCCCGGCACAGTCACTTTATTCCAGCGAATATCTTTCCAGGTATGCCCTGTTGAAATCAATATAGCAGGCTTTGCAATCATTATTTTATTTAAGACAAATAACCCCTGACTAACTTATGGAACCCGTATCTCCGTCGGGAAAAACTTTTTCATTCCTGTATATTCCCAACTTTCCGAAAATACTGTTCTGCACAAGGAGATTCTCCAGTTCCGTAATATCCACAGAAAGATAAGGAAGCCATTCCTGGCGGTTCCTTATAAAAATTTCAGTTGCGTTTTTATCAGGGAAAAGCTTGTAATCGAATTTCGGATTCCTTGAACAGATATATCCCGGATAATAATAGTGCATCCTGCCTTTAATTGCATAGTCTGCTTTCAATAACATCAGGTATTTACCCAGGCTATATTTGCTGTATTCAGGATGATAAAAATTCAGAATACCTGCAATTGAACTGTTTCCTTCATCAAAATACCCTACCGCAATCAAACGTTGCCTGTCACGAACTTCAATCATCACCGAATTATATACGTTCATCGCGTCGGTGCCAAGCAGGTAGTCCTTAACGTTATCTGTGAGATTGAAATCAGTACAGCCTTTATATGCGTTGAACAGTTCTTCGGTTTCCCTGGAAATATCAAACGACTTAAATGTAACCGTGAAATTATGATTGCGGTGGATGATCTTGCGTGAACCGCTCCCTGGTTTGAATTTACGGAGGTCAAACCTGATCCAGAAAACCGGAAGCAGACTTTCGTCTTCACCCACAATCAGATCCGTTGTAATCATCTTCTGCTGAATCCTGTACCAGCCGAATTTGAGGTAATGATCGAGCATCTCTCCCGTCATCTGATCCGGACTATGGGTATGATAATAGATCATTTTTTCTGATTTAGCGCTGGCAGATCTCCTCAACAACATCCTGGCCCTCTATGAATTTACACGACTTCGTCGGCTTTTACAAGCGCTTTATAAAACTTTTACACGGATCTCAGATCATTTTTAACACACCACGAAGGTATCCGGTTGATCCAGCCAGCCCCGGCACAGGTTCCTGCTCATCTTTTTCGTATTCAATAGCAATAATATGTTTATATCCTACCTTCTTCAGCGTCTTAAGAACTAAAGGAATATCTATCGTACCACGCCCGATTTCTACCGGGGTTCCCCTGGCGTCGTTGCTGCTCACATCTTTCATATGAATATCAAAAAGCCGCTTGCTATACTTTTCAATCATCGCCGCAGGCTGTTGCCCGATCCTCTGTACATGGCCAATATCAATACAAAGTCCGATCCTGGGATCAAAATTTTTTATTTTTTCAAATACATCTGCCGGGCTGGAATACAGATCATCACCGGGACCGTGATTATGAATAGCCACCCGTATACCTGAACTCTTTACCTGTTCATCAACAAAAGCAAGCAGATCGTGATTTGGCACGCCGACGATTGTAGGTATTCCTGCATTCTTTGCATACTCAAAAGCCTTTACTACCTCTTCCTTTGATTTCATATAAATTACGCCGGCTCCATAAAGATCCAGGCCGGCAGCACGCACTTTTTCCGCAATTGCTTTCAGGTCTTCGGCACTTGATTCCAGTGGCATATGCATTGATTTCAAAGCAATGCTTTTAAGTTCAAGCTTTTTTGCGATCACAATTGTATCGTCAAGCGAATATTTCCGGAGTGTATATGAAGCAAGACCGAGCTTCAGGGTTTGATCAGCAAAAGATCCTGACTTTTCAGTAACAGGAGAAAAGCCACTGGTCGCAATAGCAGGAACAGCGAGCGTGCTTAATTTCAGAAATCCAGCCCGTGAAAATTTCATGTATCAGAAGAAGTTTAAGTTTAATTGAAATACAGGAACTAAGTTAACAGTTACCGGGCAATTACAACAGTCTCTATGTATGCTGTTTAAAGCTGATAAATACTTATACTTGTAGCGAATGAACAAAACAATACCTGATTTCCCCCACGATTCATCATGGATGACAAAATCAGCATAATTCCTTCGCATCAACTGGATAAAAAAAAATGGAACTCGCTGCTTTCTCAATGCAGGAACAGCCTCATCTATGCGCGGACTGAATATCTCGATCATTTGTGCGACCATTGGACGGGTCTTGTATTAAACGATTACGAAGCGGTGATGCCTGTTCCCTGGAGAAAAAAGTTCGGGATTGTTTATACCTACGACGTTCCATTCATTCAACAATTGGGTATTTATGCAGATCAGCCGGAAAAATCAACTGAGTTATTCAAAAAGGCAATGTTTTCCTTCTGCAAATACGGGGATTATAATTTCAACTATTCAACTCCGTTAGCCGGTGGCATTTCCAGATCAAATTTTATTTTATCGCTGGATCTGCCTGTGGACACACTGATGAATTCCTTCACATCGGATACGCGCCAGAATATCCGCAAAGCTGTTGGTAATGGACTCACATATACACCCGCAGAAACAGATGAAGCCATCGACAGTTATCGGGAGCTGTATGCGGGCAGGCTTAAAAAAACAAGCGAATCTGAATTTCAATCTTTCAGAACGCTTAGTAAAATTTATTATAAAAATGGCGAAGCGATCGTAAGAAAAGTAACCAGTGGTTCCGGTAAAGTCCTGGCGATCCTGTTATTACTGAAAGATGGTCGGCGTTTGTACAACCTTATGAACAGTACCTTTCCTGAAGGAAGGAATAAAGAAGCCAATTATTTTCTTTTGTATTCGGTATGGAAAGAGTTTGAGCAACTGGATCTTGTGTTTGATTTTGAAGGATCAGATATTTCGGGTATTCAGGAGTTCTATAAAAAATTTGGCGCATCGAGGGAGTTATATCCTTCGATTCATTTCAATAATCTCCCATGGCCACTAAAGTATTTTAAAAAGTAATTTTTTCTTTTTTTGATAAGATCTAATTGTGAAAGGAATATCAGAAACCTTTTTTGAGATTTTCAGAAAAACAGTTCCGGTTATTCCGAAACGGGATCTTTTTATCACACTTATCAAACTGGCTTTTTTAAAAAGAATATTCCCCGGAAAAAACAACGTGAATATCCGCATGGGAAACCTGCAGATCTGTGGACCCGACTATGATCTGTTGAGCTTCCTGATAAAAGAAAAATTCGTTAAGGAG
>JAATGW010000738.1 GCA_015654495.1 Chitinophagales bacterium | reverse complement strand
CTAATCTGCTTCCTCCTGGTCACTGGTTTAAATTTTCAGGTTATTTTTCACTATAACATTAGCGTCGCGCTGATAGTGAGGCTGCCTACTGCCTGAAAGAGCTAGAGAAAGAGAAAGAAACAGAAACAGTAACAGAAACAGTAACAGTGATAGCATTGGATGCTTAGGCATCAATATTCCAAACGCCGGCTGTTGACTCCAGACTCCCGACTCCCGACTCCAGACTCCAGACTTCCCTCCTGCCTTCTACTGCCTACTGCCTACTGCCTACTGCCTCTCCAACAAAATACATCTTCATCATCCCCCTGTTCTTCACTTCTATCTCTCCCCTGTACTCGCAATCAAATGCATCTTTAATCAATTCATAAGTATGCTCCGAAACATTCACTTTGCCTGGCTCCGAATTTGATTCCATACGCGAAGCAATATTTACAGTATCGCCCCAGATATCATAAGCGAATTTTTTTGTGCCTACAACACCAGCAACTACCGGACCTGTATTGATCCCGATCCGGATATCAAAACGTATATCATCTTTTGATTTTTCATTCCAGGATTTATTTACAAATGAAGCAATTTCAAAAGCAGCCTGTACTATTCGGTGTGCGTGATCATGTGTGGGGAAAGGCAATCCGCCGGCACACATATAGGCGTCACCCACCGTCTTGATTTTTTCCAGCTCATATTTTTCTATGATCTCGTCAAACCTGGAAAAATAGAAATCGATTGTCTCCACCAGTTTCTCCGGAGGAAGGTTTGTTGCATAGTGGGTAAAACCTTTAAAGTCTGTAAAGAGAACGGTAACAGATTCAAACCTTTTGGCCAGCACTTTACCATTCTGTTTTAGTTCGCGCGCCGTTTCGTCAGGTAGAATATTCAGTAACAGGCTATCCGACCTTTTATTTTCTTCATTGATGATCTTATTTGTTTTCCTGATAAAATTATTGCGTCGGTATAACACGGCCGCAAGAACGAAAATCAGGATCAGCGCAACGGAAGTCGCAATAACAATGATCCGTTGGTTTCTTTTTTCCTGGTGAAGAAGGTCTACTTCCACCTGTTTCCTCGAAACTTCATAATCGGTACGCAGGTCCGCCATCTGGTGTACGGACTGGATATTGCTCACACTGTCCCGGTACAGGATATATTCCCTGTAGTGGGTGTTTGATTTCCGGAAGTCACCCATACCCTCATAGTATGACGAAAGCTTCAGATTAGCATCACTGATTTGTTCCTTAAGCCCATACTTCCTCGCGAGCATCAGGCTGCGCTCAAGGTAATTCAGCGCCTTTTTGTTTTCTTTTTTCTCCAGGTAGATATCACTCATATAAGTGAGGTAAACACAAATCGGATAGTAGTCCTGGTACTGCTCGAGGATGCCGATCGCTTTCTGAATATTTGCTTCAGCGTCTTTATCATTATCTTTTTTTGCAAATACCATCCCCATATTACCCAGGCTATAAGCAAGCCCGATGGGAGAATTAATATCCGTATAAATAAGCGATGCTTCCTTTGTGTACAGAAGCGCCATATCCAGTTGGCCCGCATTTACGTGTTCATCGCCTGCATTCAACAGCGCTGATGCGAGGTTCATGGAATCATTTACTTTTCTGAGTATGCCGATGGACTGCTGATAATAATTAACGGCATTATCATGATTTCCAATAATGGAGTACACATCGGCAATGGCAATAAACAAAATACCCAGTTCCTGTTCGTCTTTGGAAATTTTTGCACCCTGGAGATAGCTCTCCAGTGCATTACTCAGATCGCTTTTAAGCCTCAGCGCATTGCCTTTTTCAAAATATCCCAGATACAAATAATGTACAGAATCAAGCGCGCGTGCTTTTTCAATCAGGCGTAAACAGGACGACAATTTCTTTTCTGTGTCTGTATGATTTACAGAAAGCTGGTGCAGGATTTTTAATTCATGTTGCTTTTCAAAATTCCCCTGGGCATAAACCAGCTCAAGACTGTCTGCAAGAGGCTGGTTCTGATTAAACACCTGGGTAGAGAGCATGAGAAAAAAGCCCATGGTGACACAGGCTTTTTTATGGTAAATAATAACTTTAAACAAGCCCATCAGGAAACAGGCTTTTTATTTAGAATTCATTCCGTAACAAGCTTCTCCTTTGGTTCTAAATTGGATTCCAGTGGTGGTGCAGGCGGATGTACCTGGATTTTCGGATCGATATGAAAGGTTGATTGCGTTCCATCCTGGTGCTGAACCGCGAAATTCAATGTATAGGTTTCTTCATCGCCGTTAGGTCCGCTCGTGCCTGCTTCTACTGTGCCTGTAACGGTCATTGGAACCGAAATGCTGGTTGTAAGATTGGCAAAAACATTTGGCCCACCCGTGTCAATTATGCCGGTAATATTGACTATGTCATTGGTTGGTGAATTGGAAGGAAATCCCGACCAGATTATAGTATCGCCAACATTGGCAACTGTGGTAAAGTTTTCATCGGAGGTTCCCGGACCCTGCTGAAAGGTGCAGGTTGTGTCGATGTTATTCTGTGTGACATTGACGGTGTCTACATAAAGATTAACAAGAATCGTTGCCATGATTAAGATGGTTTTTAGGTTAATGAAAATAAATGCTAATGGTCTATTAATATAACCCGATTTGAAACGCAATCCAAAATTTTCTTTCTGCAGTTCGGCTGGCAACCCACACGGGATCAGGATTTGCGTGGATTCAGAGATAATCCGAATAGGATAATTTAAATGATGCTACAGGATATTTAAGGACGCTACCATTAATACTTTTAATGTTTGGGATTTAGCTTTTAGTATGTAGTTTAACGTTAGGGTAAACCTCAATTTAAATTTCAAATAATTGAAAGCGATTGTTTATACAAAATATGGAGGCACTGAAGTTCTGCAGGCTCGGGAAATGGAAAAGCCTGTGCCGAAGGATGATGAAGTGTTGATAAGAGTTCACGCAGTGTCCATCAACGATTGGGATTTTGGACTTTTGCAGGGAGATTTTGTCAATCGCATTTTAAATGGTTTGAGAAAACCAAAGCGGCAGATACTCGGCTCCGATATTGCGGGCCGCATTGAAGCTGCAGGTAAAAATGTGTCTAATTTTAAAACAGGTGATGAAGTGTATGGCGATCTCAGCGGACGGTGGGGTGGATTTGCAGAGTATGTATGCGCAAAAGAAAATGCATTGGAGTTGAAACCCGCCACCATGAGTTTTGTTGAAGCGGCAGCGATACCGCAGGCGGCAATGCTGGCAGTACAGGGCCTGATTGATATTGGAGGAATAAAGGGCGGACAAAAATTGCTGATCAACGGCGCAGGTGGTGGAGTGGGTACTTTCGGTGTGCAGATTGCCAAACTATATGGCGCTGAAGTTACTGGTGTTGACAGCAGTTCTAAACTCAGCATGATGCGTGCAATAGGTTTTGATCATGTCATTGATTACCGCAAAGAAGATTTCACAAAAAACGGCCGGCAATACGATCTCATTCTCGATGCCAAAACCAACCGTTCGATTTTCAGTTATACGAACGCGTTATCTCCCGGTGGAATTTATGTAACTGTTGGTGGCGACTTGAGCCGTCTTCTCCAGGCTTTGTTACTCGGACCGCTGATTTCCCGGATCAGCAAAAAACAGATACACATTGTCAATCTTAAGCCGAACAAGGATTTAAAATACATGAATGAGATTTTCGAAGCCGCTAAGGTCAAACCCGTTATCGATGGACCTTTCGGACTCGATGAATTTCAGAAAGCCTTTGAATTATTTGGAAGAGGGGAACATAAGGGGAAAGTGGTTATAGTAATGAGAGCTTAGTCTGGAGACTGGTTGCTGGATGCTGGTGACTGGTGGCTGGTGACTGGTGGCTGGTGGATGGTGGCTGGTAAGAGGCCAATACCATTTAGTAACCTTTTTTTTGAAGAGATAGCCGGGAAGGCGTGACGAGGTTTCAGCGCAATCGTAACGAAGTGAAGGTGTGGAAAACAAACCTGGAGTTCCCCCGTGTATTCGTTCCCGGCTCCCCGTCTTACCGGCCTGTATTCGCTTCGCAATGCCTATTTAAATTGCATTTGGATTCTGGCTATTGGCTTCTGACTTCGAATAGTCTTTTTGTATATTTATTCTCTTTTCATATTTCTTAACTCAGAAGCATTCCGCCACAGCTATACATAAATGACAGATCAATGACAGCAGACCCATTTAAGTTGACAATACATATGGTTTCAAGTGTTGACGGCATTATTGCAAAAACAGACAATAGCGTTGGCTGGTTTGAGACAACAGATAATTATGAAAAAGGCGTCAGCGGTCAGAACCCAGAGGAATTTCTTAAGTCAATAGATTGCTATGTGATGGGATACCGTACATACGAACATGCGCTGGAACTTTCAAAAAATTATGGATGGGCGTATGGAGAAACACCGACAATTGTTGTCACTCACCGGAACCTCGCGATTGAGAGAAAAAATATTGAAACTTATTCAGGTGACCTGAACAAACTTCTTGAAGAAAGATTAAAACCAAAATATAAGAATGTGTGGGTCGTAGGCGGGGCAATGCTTGCCCAGGATTTCATTCGTTTAAAATTGGCAGACGAAATTAGGTTATCTGTTATCCCGATTATTCTTGGTGAAGGAAAATTATTTTTTGAACAGCTTGGACTGGAACAGGCGCTGCATCTCAAGGATGTGACAGCCTACAAAAATGGTATGGTGGAGCTATGGTATGAGATAAGAAAGGGTTAGGAAGTAATCCAAAAATAGAGATAGCAAATATCAGCTAACGGGCGCGTTGGCCGGCTAGCCTGGAATAATGTTTAGTTTTTGCTGGTTTCAGGACAGTTTCCACAACCAAAACTCCGACAGGCAGAGGATACGCCTGAAATTTACCGGATTAACAATTTAATCTTGTTTCGTTTATTTCGTTTACGTAAATTTACAGTACAAGTTTTTTTATGGAAATCGTTTTAGAAAGAACAACAAGGGATGATCAGAGGGTAGCCAGATCTTCCGTTTTAAAAATTCGCAAGTCATCCTTAAAGGCCAGGAAAAGCGAAGATGGTTTTACTAAAATCAGAATCCATGAAAATGGGGAATACCTTCGGATTCCCAAAAAAGCATTGAGTTTACTATATACGATATTAGAAAATATGGCCGAAGGTAAATCAATCACACTCATACCTTCCGAAGCCGAAATCAGTACACAACAAGCTGCCGAAATGCTGAATGTGTCCAGACCGCATCTGGTAAAGCTTTTAGAGGAAGGTAAAATTCCTTTTAAAAAAGTGGGTACACATAGAAGAATTGAGTTGAAGCATTTAATCGACTATGAAAAGAAATTAAAGGAAAATCAAAAACAAAAATTAGCTCAGCTGGCTCAACAGGCGCAGGAACTTAATCTGGGCTATTGATGATTTATTCAGGTGGGTTTGCCGCACTACTCGATGCAAATGTTTTATATCCGGCTCCTCTACGGGATTTTTTATTGCATTTAGCAGCTGCAGGATTATTTAAACCCAAATGGTCCCGACAGATTCAAAATGAATGGATCGATCATTTGCTCATTAATCGCCCGGATCTGACAAAATTAAAATTGGCAAAGACACAGGAAGCAATGGATGATGCGTTCGCTGATGCAAACATTTCCAACTACGAAGATTTGATCATTGGTCTGTCACTTCCTGATGAAAATGACAGACACGTGTTAGCTGCTGCTATCAAAGGAAATGCTGATGTTATTATTACGCTCAATCTTAAAGACTTTCCGTCAAAATACCTAACTAAGTTCGATATTGAAGTACAGCACCCAGATGACTTCGTTCAAAATTTAATCAGTCTTGACCCTGACGCCGCACGGAAAGCGTTTGAAAATCAAATTAGAAATCTGAAAAACCCGCCTATGTCCGACATACAGCTATTGAAAAAACTGGCAGAATGCGGACTGAAGAAATCAGCTGCTTTGCTTTCAAACTGATCTTCCAAAATATCAAAGTGCACAGCGCTGATTTCCCGAAATTCATAAGAACAATCCAGCGGAAAGGGTATAAATATCCTGCCAACGGGAATACCCGACCGTGTTAGTAAAACACAATTCATCCAAACAGTCCGCGTACCCGACCCCTGGCTGTTAGTTTCTGCTCAAGCCTTGACGCTCCTATCTTTGGCTTCGCCTAATTATTATATCAATGGAAAGCAGTATTTTGTAGAGTGGTGAGTTGTGAGGTATTCGCTACTGCTGTAACCCGATGGCAACAGCATCAATACCATAATCTATATCCGCAGCGATGAAATGATCAGCCCGAATGGAAATTCCTAAGCAATAAACACTGGTTATATGTTGAAGTTTACCATCATTTAAATCCACTTTAAATTCATAACTTCAATCACATTATTTTCGAACGGCAATTTACATGTTTGGAAATCACAAATTTCCCGACTTCAATAACGCGCGATATTTATATAGCCCATTTTCAACCCTTACTCAAAGTCAAAAACAACGATGACTGAAAATTTTAAAAAATTTCTCAACGAGGACCAGGATCCGAAAGCCATTGAAAAAATTGCCGGGAAACTGGAAGGACTTTTAATGGCGGGTGAAACGGTAGAATATATTGCTGTTCAGAAAAAACCGGCTATTACTATCTCACCTGACTGTGTGGCATTGACGAATAAAAGAATCATTTTCTGCAGACCAAAAAATCTGGGATTGTCCATGGACTTTCAGGACTATATCTGGAAAGACGTTGCCGATAGTCATATGAGAGAAAATATTTTTGGTGCTGAATTTTCAATAAAAGCAATTAATGGGACTATAAACAGGATCGATTATCTTCCAAAAGCTCAGGCAAGAAAACTTTACACATTCGCACAGGAACAGGAAGAGAAGCAGATAGAATACAGGCGACAATTGGATCTTGAAGAAAAACGCGCTGCCGCTGGAAGTATTAACGTTAGTTCAGGACAGTCGTCATTGCCAACCCCCAACCAAAATAATCCTGAAGATGATCCAATTGCTTCACTGAAAAAACTTAAATCATTGCTGGAAAACGAACTAATTACCCAACAGGAATTCGACACAAAAAAAGCTGAAATCTTAGCCAGGTTGTAATCGTAATTTGTTCATTATTTTACGGGCATGCAATTCTCCTACATCATCATCGGCGCTGGCTCAGCCGGATGCGTACTCGCCAACAGACTGATTGCCGGCAACGATAGCGTTTGATTACTCGAAGCAGGCACCCACGATAAACATCCTAACATCAAAATACCGGCAGCGTTTTCCAAACTTTTTAAAACGAAAAGGGATTATACCTACTACTCCACCCCGCAGGAAAATCTGAACAGCAGAAAACTGTTTCTGCCGCGGGGCAAAGGAACCGGCGGCAGCAGCAGCATCAATGCCATGATCTATATCCGCGGCAATAAACAGGACTATG
>JAATGW010000181.1 GCA_015654495.1 Chitinophagales bacterium | reverse complement strand
TTCACCTCCATGTGCTTTCACAATATCATAAGCTAATGATAGTCCCAATCCTGTTCCCTGTCCGGTTGGTTTGGTAGTAAAAAAAGGCTGAAAGATTTTCGCAATTATATTTTGAGGGATGCCGTTGCCGTTATCCTTTACCGTTATCTCGACCAGATTTCCCTTTTTCTTTGTGCTGACTGAAACCTGTGGTTGGTACTTGTCTGCCATACCTGCCTCGCAGGCAGGCGGGGCGTTAGCGAAGGTGGATTCCTCTGAGTGTGGGACGTCATGCATAGTAGGGACGTCACGCATGACGTCCCTACTATTTTTTTCTGTTTCCCCGGCTGTTCGTCTTTCTCTTTGGCGATGGAATGAATACACGCGAATTGAACAGCCGAAAAATATACTGTATTTGGCTGTTAACGTAAAACTTACAACGTATAACGTAAAACCTATTCTGGCTGTTAACGTATAACTTACAACGTATAACCTGTTTTTGCCGTTACCCTCCCGTATTACCGCCTTACCGGCCCTGCCTTTAAAAAAAGCTCTTAATTAAACGAGATTGACTGGCTAATCAACTTTGCATTTTAAAAAATATTTCCTCCCCAAACAAATCCATCAAACCCGCTATTGGCTGCAAAACGGCTGATGAGCATTTGCTCATTTAAGCCTATGCCCGAAGCCCTTTGCAATAACACCTGCCTATCCTGTTCGATGGCCGTTTCTTTCACTTCAATAGCCGTTGTGTTATTAAAAATAAAATCAATTTCCTGTCCTGTTTTTTTCTGGTAATAATTAAGTTCACCCAGAGGACTTAACTGGGCCGCAATACTGTTTTCAAAAAGTTGTCCGCTGGATATTTGCAACCCTGCAAGTGCATTTAATATACCGGTATCTGCAAAATACAATTTTGGCTGTTGTGAAATCTCTTTATCAATATTCCGGGTAAAGGGCTTTATCAGGTAGATCAGGTAGGTATATTGCTGTAACTGAATATAGCCTGATAGTTTTTGACGGTTTGTGCCGGCAACGCTGCTCAATTTGCTGTAGTCAATTTTATTGCCTGCCCTCGCTGCCAGCAACTTCACCAGTTTATATAATTCCTCACTGGCAGAATAATCAGCTATTAATTTCACATCAAGTTCTACATAAGAATTAATGATGTCCTTTAACAACTCCTCTTTATCTTTTTTATTCGGCTGCAATACCACTTCCGGGAAACCTCCATACTGAATATACTCTTCGTAATATTCTTTGCAACGGTTGTACCATGCTTTGTTATAGGGCTTCCATTTATATCTGTCTGACTGTCGGATGCCCGTATCCTTAAAAAGCAGAAACTCTTTAAAACTCAGCGGGTACATTTCAAAAATCCTTTTTCGTCCCGCAAGGCTTTCTGAAAACCGGTTTTTCATGTAATACGAACTGGAACCCGTAACAATAAACTTTACTTTATAAGTGTCGTATATATATTTAATAAAACTGGGAAGATTCTCAACCAGTTGAATTTCATCCATTGCAAGTACACATGGTTTTGAAAAGTCCAGCCCTCTGAGTTGTAATTCTTCCGCAATGCTTTCATAGTCTGGTCTGTTGAGCAATACCCTTATTTCCACTCTTTCACAATCGAGATACAATTTATTACTGTGTTTTACCTGGCCCAGCAAATATTGCAAAGCAGTGCTTTTGCCAACACGCCTCATGCCGGTAATTACTGTAACCTGCTTTTGTCGGAGGTGTTCAGCAAGTGGTATATAAGACGAACGGGTGACCATTATAGGACGCAAATATAATCTATTAGTATTACTATTTGTTAAAATATATATCTAAAAGTAATACTATTTGATTTCAAAATGGGCAAAGGATTATTAGTCGGAACCCGCTATCCGCCGACCATACTTCCACATGATTCTTTCGGGGTGCAGGGTTCGAAGTCCGCTAATAAAGGCTGATATGAAGGGAGAAGCAAAACAGCCCTTTACTTACTGCCATTTTTCAGGATTGAACCGGAAGCACTAATATAAATTCCGTTCCTTCACCCGCCACACTATTCACTTTCAATTCGCCGCCATGACCTTTCGTAATAATATCATATGCCAGGGAAAGACCCAAACCCGTTCCCTGGCCCGTAGGCTTGGTTGTAAAAAATGGTTGAAATATTTTTTCCCGGATTGACTCAGGAATTCCTGTACCATTATCTTTTACAGAAAGGATTAGCGAATTGCGGATTGCGGATTGCGCTACGCCCGCCGGAAGGAGGGGATTGTCTGAAGAAGTGACTAAACCAGTACTTACTGTTACAGTTGGTTCATAAAATTCATCAGAAGATTTCCTTCTTTCATTCACCGCATAAAATGCATTGTTGTATATATTCAATAATACCCTTCCGATATCCTGCGGGATAAGGCTGATATTCCCGATCGTATAATCATAATCCGTTTTCAAAATAGCGTTGAAAGAATTGTGCGCAGCATCCTGCGGATCTTTTCCCCTGAGGCCATGGTACGCCAGGCGAAAATATTCATCAGCCAGTCGATTGATATTGGTGGGTTCTTTTTCATTGATACCGCTACGGCTATGCTGCAACATCCCTTTTACTATGGCATCTGCCCGCCGGCCGTGGTGATTTATCTTCTCAAGATTCATTTTAATATCATGCATCAACTCAAATACCTCCGGATCGTCCGGAGCACTATCATTCCTTTCATCGCGGCTGTTCCCTTTTGCCTTTTGCCTATTGCCTATTGCCTGCTCCAATTCCGCCAGGAGTTCCTTATTCAGATCAGAAAAATTATTCACGAAGTTCAGGGGGTTCTGAATTTCATGCGCAATACCGGCAGTGAGTTCACCGAGGGAAGCCATTTTTTCAGATTGAATGAGTTGAGCCTGGGCAGATTTTAAATTTCCCAGCGTGTTTTGTAAAATCTGATTTGCTTTTTGTTTTTGTTTGTTATTGCGCCATTGAATAAAAGCTATGATAAGAATAACAGAAATTATGGCAAGCAAAGCATAAGTGTTTATTCTGTTGCGTGCTTTCTCCTCCTGGGTTACCAGATCCTGCTGGTGCAGCTGTTGATTGAAGGCAAGACTTTGTACCTCCCTGGTCTTTTCCCTGCTGAACAATTTCTCACGAAATTCATTTGATAATTTGAGATATTTAATGGTGCTGTCTCGCGCTCCTGTCAGATCGTACAGGTGGGCCAGTTGTGTCGCTGCTGCTAATTGCCCTTCAGGAAATGAAAGAACACCTTTCTGACCAATTGCTTTTTGTGCATAGTAAACAGCCGAATCCATCCTATTGTTTAATTCAAAAACTTTGGACACCTGTTTATATATGCTCACCAGGTCAATATAAAGGAATGTCTCTTCAGCGATAGGAATTCCTCTCCTGTAATATTCCATCGCCCGATCAGTAAGTCCCTTTTTTAAATAGATATCTCCGAAGTGCAGGTATATTCCGCTCCATTCCTTGTTTAACCTGGTATCGAGCTGAATTGATTTATTGCAATAATATAAAGCAGAGTCAAGCTGGTCCATTCTTTGATAGGCTCCGCCTAGCATACCGTATATGCGTGCTCTCAAAACTGCATCTATCTTCGGAAATTTTGAAAGTAATTCTGCTTTAAGCCCATATTTCATTGCCGTTTTGTAATCTTCCTGCGAAAAGTAACATGTGAATAATACAAAATTAGATTCCACAAGAAGCGCCGTATCATTTAAAGACTGAGCCAAAGCGAGCTCCTTCATTCCAAAGTCCAGGGCACTGGCGAAATTTCCATTAAGTGACAATGAAAAACACAAAAGCCAAAGGAATGCGGCTTCCCGTTCTTTATCTTTGATTTTTTGAGCGAGACCCAAACCCTCTCTGCCATAAATTGCTGCGGAATCTTCATCCATAAAAACAAAGGAATTTCCAATTTCAAAAAGCAAATCCAATTTGCTGGTATCTTCCTTTTCAGAAGCAAGTTTTTGTCTTAAGCTGTCCCTGTAAATTATCAGTTGGGTTTGACCAAATGTTTCATGGAAAGAAAGCAGCAATAAAAGGAGTAGAAGAAATATATTTTTCATTACACTTTGTTAATCGTTAATTTAACGATCCTTAGTTCCCTCACCTCGTTCCAGCGACTACCAACTCAGCCATTCCCGTTTCGGTCATCCGGGCTGGTGAGCTAACTTACCTTCCTGCAATACTGATTCGAAATATACCCGGGATTACCACTTTTTTCGCTATGTGTTTTAACTATTATTGTCCAATGTGGTACGAACCAGGAATTGCGATCGACGAGGTGAATGGCTGCGCTCACTTATTTGAATTTAATACAATTATAAATTCAGAACCTTGACCATCATTGCTGGTGACTTTTATTTCGCCGCCATGAGCTTTTATTATATCATATGCCAGAGATAATCCCAATCCTGTTCCCTGGCCTGTTGGTTTTGTTGTAAAAAACGGCTGAAATATTTTATCAACTATTTTTTGAGGGATGCCATTGCCGTTATCCGAAACTGTTATTATAACCTGGTGTTCCTGCCTCTTTGTGCTGACTGAAACCTGTGGTTGGTACTTGTCCGCCGTAGCGTTTGCGAAGGTGGATTCCCCTGTTCCCGGGACCTCATTCATGACGTCCATACGAATTTCTGTTTCTGTTTTCTGTTTCTGTTTCCCAGGCTTCACCTCTTCCTCTTTCTCTTGCTCTTGCTGTTTCTCCCGCACTGCCCAAAACGCATTATTGTATATATTCAACAGCACCCTTCCGATATCCTGAGGAATGATATGGATATTGCCTATCGTTTCATCATAATCTGTTATCAAATGAGCGTTGAAACTTTTGTGCGCAGCATCCTGCGGATCTTTTGCTCTTAAGCCGTGATAGGCGAGGCGAAAATATTCGTCGGCCAGTTTATTGATATCGGTGGATTCCTTTTGGCTGGTGTCAGTTCTGCTA
>JAATGW010000643.1 GCA_015654495.1 Chitinophagales bacterium | reverse complement strand
CTAACCGTTTTACCACTGCTGGTAGTTTTATTTATAGCTACTCATTTTGTGTTTGCCAAACCAGGGTCGGATATCTATAAAAAATACCTGCAAACAACATTTGTCAGTGAGAGGTCTGCATTTTCAGCTGGCGAATGGCAGGCGCTCGAAACATCCTATTTCCTAAACAAGAAAATCGCTTTGGAAATCGCGAAAGAGCATCCCTTAATCGGAATCGGCACAGGAAATTTCAATGCAATGATTGATGATTATAAATCAAAGGGCTTATACCCGAAACGTTTTTTCAGCTATGACCCACATTCCACCTGGCTTGGGGCTTTGGCCGAAAATGGCATCAGCGGTTTTCTCGTTATCATCTCATTCCTGCTTCTTCTTTACATTCCGTATACGCATACGCGGTATTTGAAAACAGATCCTGCATATCTGGCTATTTTTATCATTTTCAGTTTTTTTATAATAGAAGGTATAGCAACTGATATTCTCAACTTCAGGCATTTCTGGATTTTTCTGGCTATTAGCTTCGTATATCATCGAAAAGCTATTAAAGCTATGGATTAGCATAATTAATTGCTGAAAAAAGCATGTCAGATATTCGATTATCTGAAAGCATTTCAGCCAGCGAAAAAACCATTATAAGAATTGCAATATCAGGTACACATAAAATATTCAGGGTTGGGAAACCCCAGATAAATTTTTCTTTCATGGGATTGCTTTAATTGGGGCCTGCTGTTTATATTTTTAAGAAATGACTTGCAAGGGTTTTTGATAAAAGGTGCCGCCAACCTGGTCCCCGGCTCCTATGGAGCCTCCTGTTTGTAGCCATTCGATTTTACATACAAACGCATTGATCGCTCCGGTCAGGAGCGTCCTGTAAAATGAAATTTGTTCCCCATTTTCACGGAGGCACATGGGTAAAAATTGTGAGTCACTATATTTTATTCTGGAACAACTGACCTGCACAGGACGCTCCTGACGGAGCGTTGAATATGACCACCAGCTTGCATTCCATACTACAAACAGGAAGCTCCTGCCGGAGCTGATCATTGCCCACACCACTCTTAATCAGCAGGCCCTAATTATAATTGAGAACCCTATCGGAAAATCGAGAATAACAATCCCGCGCAGGAATGTTAACGATGAAATGCAGAAAGCGCTGAAAGTCTATATGTTTGCAGAAGCTTAACCGGGATAAGGAACTACCTTCAGGTCAAGCTGCCGGTAAAGTCAGTTATTTACCAAAGTGAAAAAATATCAGAAATAAAAATTCCATATGAAGATAACCCTGCCAATTACGATCTTATTTATAATTGTAAGTTTCCTGATCATCCGTCAGCTGTTAAAATGGAATGAAGTACTAAGCGAAGGACAGCCCTTGAAGAAAATTCATGCATGCAACTGGGAAAGCCCCGAAATATGCCAGGAAGCTGTGGAATACTGGCGTAGTGATGCAGATAGAACAACAACTGTTAAAAAAATTGTAGGATTGGATCTTTTTTATATGGCACTATACGGCAGCTTTTTCCCGCTGGCTTTATATACCCAGACCCGTAAGAATAAGCCCCAATGGTTAATTAAATGGATGCGGATAGGAATACCGTTTTTTATTATTTTCACATTAATTGCAATTTTTCAGGGTGTCACCATCCTTTATTTTGTAACAGATCCCGATAGTCATGCATTTGACCGCCGCTTAATCACAAAGATCAAGTGGGTGCTATGCGGTGTTGCGCTCATTCCTTTATTACTCTCACTCATTCCATTCAGGGTTAAACCAACAGTCGCGTAAATGAATGAAATTTAGGAGCTGGTTTGTATTTTACAAACCAGCTCATGAAAATTTAAAATAGGAGGCAACCATTATTCGTTTTCAGTGCTGAACAGATCCACATTATTTAGAAACACGAACACCGGTTGTGGAAGTCCAATCCCTGCTTCAATTTATATTACCGGTTATTTTTTGGCAAATCAATCTCATTCAAAAACCGATACCTTAAGCTTACGGTTTTTTTCAGAGAATTCCTTTCCTTTTTCCTTTACGAAGACTTCCTGGGATTTTTCATCCTGCATCAACCGTGCGGCATATTGTTTAACGGAAGTAGTGGAAATGATAACTTTACCACCATTTAAAATTGCTTCACTGGCATAAGAATGCAGGAGACTGTTAAATTGAAGTTGAAAAAGATCATGTGTTGCAAACATATCACATCCTAAAACCCTGTTATCGCTCACTACAATTACTCCAATGATATCTTCATTACTAAATTTGTCCTTAAAATACTGAATATAGTTCTGGAGCTTCTTATTGTATTCGGCTGAATTGTTCAGCGCATTATAAGTTTTCGTTGCCGTTACCGTTTTATTTTTCTGATTCAGCTCATCTACTTTGGACCAGACTTTCGATTGATCTTCATCTTTTGCTACCACTTTACGAAGACTCATTGATCCCTTTTCCCTGTATTCCTTGAATTCAGCCGGAGCTGCAGAACTACTGATTGACCGGCTTTCATTCCAGCGCCCACTTTCCACGCAATAGACAGGAAGATCTTTCTTACCACTTTTAGGCTTGAGGAGTATATCTTTCTGTATAATCCGATCCTGCTTCCCTCCTTTTACCAGGTCACCGGAAACGATCAGCACTGTATCAGCAGAAAGATTTTCAATAGTAAGTGTATTAACAGTGCCTCCTGAAGACTTTTCGGTTACCCGTACTTTTTTTTCTGCCAGTGCTTTTTGCAACGAAGTGTATTTTCCAACTGAAGTAAAAGACTCTTTAAATGTTGAGCGCGCATATATGGGATAGAGCCGCAGGTTTTCGAACGTATATGCTTTGGATATTTCGGGTGACTCAAGGTAATTTACCTGGAGGTTTCTAAAAGTGTATTGTGCAAAACCAAGAGCAGGGAAAATCAGGGTGCAAAAAATCAGGATCTGTTTCATATACAGTTGTTTTTCTCCGGGATGAAACATCCCGCATTAATTCACAAAATGAAACTGCAATAATTTGTTAAAGCAACCTGCGGGACTTTTCTGTTAAAAAAACATTGGGACACACTTGTTAAAAATGGGATCAATGTTTGAACTTTTTTTACCATGACAGAAAAGAAAATGCAATCGGGAATTTAACTAGTAAGAAAAATTAACCCTGTAACCTTCCATAAATCGCACCGGATTCCGGTAATTATTTTTTAATGATATTTTAATCGTGAAAAATTAAAACAGGTATGATTTTTAGTTAATAAAGGGTATGGTTGTGTCAGAAAATCATATCGCCAGATTAATACCTGAAAAGATCTATGCAAGTGAGGTCCGGTTGGAAAAATTCGGAGCAACTGTAATTAAAGCTCTCGGAAAGGCCAAACCCAATGATGAGGCCATATTTGAAATTATCCACTTCAAACAGGAAGAACAGATCAAAGAAGCCGATCCATTTTCAAAGGCCGTTCTGCTTCCGGACCCGCCAAAAGGCTTTCTGAAACCCAGGAAGTACGATTATTTCTAACGAGAGGACTGTCTCTAGCGCAATTCCTGGTCGAAACCTTCTATATCAGTCCACCATTACTGTTTAACTGTAGACATTTCTACAATCATTCGTGAATCAGTGGAATTTCAGCACAGGAGTTGAGTTTATTATTCATGCATTGCATATTTCTTCTGCCCGAATTCAACTTCCCATTTAACATATGCAATCGTCGTTGCCAGTCAGAATGCGATAAACACCGCCTGACAAATTTCACATTTACCAAATAATGAATGAATGTAGATTGATATACCAAATGCACAGAGATCTGAATTGAAGTTCAGGTGTGTTGGTTGTTTAAAGGGCTCTGATAGTTAAACCCAATAACAGTTTGCTGCTATGAGACATTTGCTTGCCCTGCTATGGATAACTATAGGTATATATTCCTGTAAAAAAACGGTATCACCTGAACCATCTCCAACACCCAAATCGGCGCGAATTCAATTTATTCATTTTTATTCTGTAGAGCCTATTCGCAATCTCCTTATTATCAGAAATGAAATAAAAGGAAATGTGCGGAAATTGATGGATTCAAGCCGCACTGATCAGAATGGAATTGTCCTGCTTTCCTATCCGGACTCAACGATTTATGAATTAAAGATCGAATCGGATCAATACGCGGAGCCAGTGTACATAATGAATCCTGCAAGAAATACAGGGCTAATAACCCTGACTGAGACTGATGGCGATTTTCCGGCAAAATTCCAGGGCAGTTTTGACAATATGAATTTCTTCAGAATTAATCTTTACTGAGGATCCTAATGTGAATTGTGGATTCCCCTGTACACCTATCAACTGCTAGGATTTTGATTTCCGGGTTGTCGATTTT
>JAATGW010000128.1 GCA_015654495.1 Chitinophagales bacterium | reverse complement strand
CGGGGTGCCGGAAAGGAGGCGGGATTAAATAATATCCTGTATTTCTTCGCCATCCCGTCGTCCCGTCTTACCGGCAGAAAAGCTATACACTAAAATCAATCATGAAAGAATTTTCTAATCTGCTTCCTCCTGGTCACTGGTTTAAATTTTCAAGTTATTTTTCACTAAAACATTAGCGTCGCACTGATAGTGAGACTGCCTACCGCCTACACCCCCTCTTAATCAGCAAGCCCTAAATAAAATGGCTATATCATTTCTTATTACAGCACCACGAACCAGAGTTAAGAATTTCGAACCTGGCTATTCATTAGAATATTATCACGCTTTATACATTATTTCAGGGCCGGCCGGCCCGGTGTAATCTATAGCGCCGGGTTTCAACCCGGCGAAAAATAAATAACAAAATTCAAGTGCCGCAGGCACGCAAAAGATTCCCCCAACATTTTAGATTGGTGGCAAATGAATTCATTATCACTGCTATAACTTCATTTCTCTTATGGATAACAACCCGAATGCGGATTGAAACTCAACTCTGATTATTCATGACTTTAAAAAATTTCTACTTCCGTTCAACCTTCACCAGGCCCTGTCTTGTTGCCAGATACAGGACACCATTATTATCAAAGCACATAGTTGATATATAAGATGTTGGAATCGCTGAATTATCTGAATGATAATTCTCCCAATTATCTTTTAAATCATACCGTACTAATCCTGCTCTGTCCGTTGAAATCCACAATACTTTTTCTCTTTTGTCGTAGAGAACCTTATTTGTATGATTAAACGGCATTCCCGAATTGGAGCTTGTAAATTGTTTAAATGTTCCGTCGGTATATCTGATAGCTATTCCTTCATTATTATTCACCTGTCCGGGTGTTTTTCTATCAAATTCATACAGACTAAAGTACAGATTGCCATTTTCATCTTCATCCATAGAAGTTATACACTTCCCTTTTAAAACTGTTTTAGTTTCATTGAAGCTTATAGCCTTTCCGTTTTCGTCAATCATTACAGTTCCACTGAAAGTCCCAATCCAGATTCGGTTTCTGGAATCTCTTTGTGCAAAGGTCACCCTGTTTGAAGGCAGCTCTTTTATCTTGTCCTTATCTAATTTACTCCATTTGCCTTTATTGTAAATTGTCAAACCCTCATCAGAACAAAAGAAAACCTCACCAGTTCGTGGATTGTTTATTATTTCATATACCCCATCAATTCCAATTTCACTTGAATCATATTTCGTCCAGACCTGATCATTATAACTGTAGATGTTTTTAGTACCGTACACCCATTTAATATTGTCATTATCAGTTTCAATTGCGAAGTAAGAAAAGTAATTTCCCTTTTCTGTAATATTCTGTTCCGCATGATGAAATGTTTTTCCGTCGAACGTCACAAGACCTTCGTCTATTGTTAACCAGATTAGTCCTTTCCTGTCAATTGTTATGTTGTCGTTCATATTGTCCGGAAGATTGGAGTTGGAAGAATTCCAGACTGTAATCTGATAGTTTTTTAAATTTTCATTTTTATACACATATTCTTTGTTAAAAATCTCCGGCCGGCGCGGCTTATCAAAGGATTTTTTGAAAGCATTCATATCAACCCTTTCTATTCGTGCGGTCATTTCTCCGTTTTTAATTTCAAAAGACATATTAACCGATGTTCTTGCTTCAATCTTATCTTTTGTTTTCGCAGCGGTAAATCCCCTGAAACCTGTAAGCGCCTTTACAATATTTTTTGTAATGATATTCTCCGAAACATCGGTATGACTTAAAACACAACCGCGTCCTGTTGAGTCGACAAGAATCTGAAACATTATTTTTCCCTTTATGCCAGTCAGATTATTCTCCAGGTTGAGATCTGTAATCAGCCTCTCGAATTTTTCCTTTTCCACATCTGCCTTTATATCTCCACAGTCCAGACAAAATACAGAAGCGACGCAATTGTCGGATTTTTTCGGAAAGAGATTCTGGGCACTTAGTTGAGAGGCAATATAAATTGAAAGAATTGTTGCAAATATTTTGTTCATATACAGAGGCTATAATTGATGTTGTATTAAGTTAATATTGTAAGCAACGATGTACATTAATCGTTGCACTTTGAAAAATTGTCAGGTAAAAAGTTGATTCACCTTCACCTCCGCCTGTACCCGTCCGGTGTAGTAGTCGTTTTTGCTTACGCCATAAGTAGTAACCAGCGTGAGGAATATTGTCTTTTTAGATCCTGTCTGACTCAGGAATACATTTAATTTATTGTCAAGTTCTTCAGCATACTTTTTGTCAATCGTAAATTCTTTCCCCGTCATTTTAATCTCGCAGAGGTTGATACATCGATCGGCGCGATCAAGCAAAAGGTCAATTTGTGTGCCGGGCTTTCCGCGCTTTCCTATATGACGCCAGGCTGATACCTGGGTAAGTACACCTTCAATACCCAATGCCTTTTTTATCTGGCTGATGTGTTTCTGGCAAACCGATTCAAATGCAAAGCCACACCAGCTCATGTAAGAAGAATTGTTGACTTGCCGCAACCAGGCCCCTTCTCCGGTAGCTCGTGCCCCTTCAATAAATTTCAGATAAAACAGTGAATATTCATCAGTGAGCTTGTATATCCTGTCATTTTCATTTTTTTCGAAAGGAATATAGCCTGAGATAAATCCGGATTCTTCCAGCTCAGTCAGTATCCTGGTAGTAGTTCCACCGGAGCTGAATCCGCATGCAATAATAATTTCATTCCGGTTTAAACCTTTTCCAATCCTGGCAAGTTCACGCACTACAGTTTCATGGTGCTGCGCATTGCTGAATAACGATTCATACAGATTTTTGAATTCCTGTTTCAGGATACCATCTTTTGTAAAGCAAAGCCGGTCAATCACCTGTGTGGAACTTTCTCCTTTTTTCACATGATGCAGGTAATACGGGATTCCACCCATCGCCATATAGAGTTGTAATAGATGAAATTGATCCAGGTTTACAAGCCGGCTTTGAAGGTATTCTTCTGTCTCTCTCAAACTGAATGGCAGGAGGCGGATGCGTTGCGTTACGCGGTTATGCAAGCCGCCTTTGTTGTTCAGAATTTTATCGATCATCCACGAAGCTGCCGAGCCGCAAATGATTACTTTGAAATGACTATGCCGGGATGCCGAACTGTTCCACCAATGTTCGAAAGCCTGCAGAAACCCTGATTTCTGTGTATGAAGCCAGGGGAATTCATCAAAGAAAATAACCGCAGGCCTGTCCGCAGGCAAGTCGGCCAGATATTGATCAAAGTAGTGGAATGCGACCAGCCAGCTATCAGGTACAACGAGCGGCAATTTAGTTTTCATGGCCAGCTGAAGCGCTAATGTGAAATTCTGAAGCTGGACTTTTAATCCGGCTTCATGTACACCTGAGCATTCAAAAACCAAAAAATCGCGGCAGTAGTTTCTGATCAGGAATGTTTTCCCTACTCTCCGGCGGCCATAAACTGCCACTAATTCCGGTGAGTCGGATTCAAGTACAGCCCTGAGCAATTCCTTTTTACCATGCCTGCCAACCAACTTATCCATACCTTTTCGGATGATTTTGGACGAGCTTAAAAATTTATACTCAGCCAAAAATACTAAATATAGAGGTTTTTGGACGAGTTTAATTTCATATACTCAGCCAAAAGGGGGAAATCAGGTGAATTCTGGACGAGTAAAAAGTCTTATTAAAAGCATCAATCTGGAAAAATCAATAAGTGCTGGAGTTGATAATGCAAAACCAGAGCAGAATTTTATTGTAGCTACCCCTATACAAGTCTGCTTATAAAACCCGTCCGACAGGTAACCTCAATCTGATAAAGTGATTTCTCCCACCCTACCGATCTTTAATTTAATTTAGTAGCCACCATCTAAAATCATTGAGATAAATGCTCCGTATTGCAGCAAGCCTGGCCCTGATTATTATTTCGTCATTATCTAATCCCATTGCCGCGCAAACCGGCGAAAAGTCTGCTGAAGATTCATTCTGGTTATGGACATTCCTTGGCCGTCTGCATCCCATGATCGTACATTTTCCGATAGTATTGCTGATTGTAGCCGTACTGCTGGAATTGCTGGCATGGAAAAAAAAGTCAACACAATATATTCCCGCAATAAGAATACTTATAATTACCGGTGCGCTGTCATCCATTGTGACTGTAATATTCGGATTGCTGCTGGCCAGGTCCGGTGATTATGGAGGCGGATTACTGGCCCTTCATCAGTGGACGGGTATTGTTACAATGATTTTAGCCCTGCTCACCTGGTTTGCCTATTCACGATTCTCCAGATCTCTGCAAAAGACACTACTCTGTATTACTGTGGCGGGAGTTGTATTCGGCGGGCACTATGGCGCTTCATTAACACATGGTGAAGATTAT
>JAATGW010000173.1 GCA_015654495.1 Chitinophagales bacterium | reverse complement strand
CTTTATATGCCCATGCTGATACATACATATAATTAGCATCATCACGCAAAGCTTCACCTTCCGGTGTTTGATATTCTTCCCTAAAATGGCCGCCGCAACTTTCATTGCGTTCCAGTGCATCCAAACACATCAGCTCGCCCAATTCTATAAAATCGGCAACTCTCTGTGCCTTATCCAGTTCAGGATTCATCTCTTCAATACTGCCGGGTATCCGCACATCACTCCAGAATTCTTTTTTCAACGCACGAATTTCCTGAATCGCTTCCTTCAATCCATTTTCATTACGGGCCATTCCGCATTTATCCCACATGATTTTTCCAAGCCGTTTGTGAAGACTCTCGACGCTCTGTTTTCCTTTAATATTCATTAAGCGGCTGATTCTTTCACTTACTGCCTTCTCAGCATCCACAAAAGCCTCATGGGTGGTCGGCAAAGGTTTCTTGCTGATTTCATCAGCCAGGTAGTTGCCTAATGTATAGGGAATTACAAAATAACCGTCAGCGAGGCCCTGCATGAGTGCAGAAGCGCCCAGGCGGTTAGCACCATGATCACTGAAATTTGCTTCCCCCAAACAATACAAACCTTTTACGGTAGTCATGAGCTCATAGTCCACCCACAACCCGCCCATGGTATAGTGTACTGCGGGATATATACGCATGGGAATTTCATATGGATTTTCTCCGGTAATCTTGGCGTACATATCAAAAAGGTTACCATACTTTTCCTTCACCACTTCTTTTCCGAGGTTGGTAATCTCTTCCGGACTCAGATTGCCAAGATTTCTTTTATTCACTTCGGCTTTGCCATACCGTTGAATTGCATCAGCATAGTCCAGATATACGGCCTGTTTACTTGTGCCAACCCCATAGCCTGCATCACATCTTTCTTTTGCTGCACGGCTGGCTACATCACGCGGCACCAGATTTCCAAATGCAGGATACCTTCTTTCCAGATAATAATCCCTTTCTTCTTCCGGAATCTGTACAGCCGGACGATTATCATTCTGCTTTTTCGGTACCCAGATGCGGCCGTCATTACGCAAAGACTCAGACATAAGCGTAAGCTTACTCTGGTGATCACCACTTACCGGTATACAGGTAGGATGTATCTGTGTAAAGCAGGGATTGCCAAAATACGCACCGCGCTTATGAGCCTTCCAGATCGCAGTTACATTGCAACCCATGGCATTGGTCGATAAATAAAACACGTTCCCGTATCCACCCGTACATAACAGTACGGCATGACCGAAATGCCTTTCCAGCTTTCCGGTAACCAGGTCGCGGGCAATAATTCCCTGCGCTTTGCCATCCACCATCACAATCTCCAGCATTTCATGCCTGCTGTACATTTCCACCATCCCTAAAGCTACCTGGCGTTCCAGCGCCTGGTATGCACCTATCAATAATTGCTGACCGGTTTGCCCGGCAGCATAAAAAGTTCTTTGTACCTGTGTTCCACCAAATGAACGGTTGGATAATAAGCCCCCATATTCTCTGGCAAAAGGAACACCCTGTGCCACACATTGATCAATGATACTCGCGCTCACTTCGGCCAGCCGATAAACATTACCTTCACGCGCGCGATAGTCACCGCCTTTTATTGTGTCATAAAATAAACGGAATACCGAGTCGCCATCATTCTGGTAGTTCTTGGCTGCATTGATTCCACCCTGTGCAGCAATTGAATGGGCGCGGCGTGGAGAATCCTGGTAACAGAAAGCCTTGACTTTATAACCCAGTTCTCCGAGACTGGCAGCAGCAGAAGCACCGGCCAAACCGGTTCCTACAACGATCACTTCCAGTTTTCGTTTATTCGCGGGGTTTACCAGCCGCACATGACTTTTGTAGTCTCTCCATTTATTTTCAAGCGGACCTGAAGGAACTTTTGCGTCAAGCATAATTCAAGGATATAAATGTTTGCGAACCGGGTCAGAACAAAAAAGTTAAACCACCTGAAGGAATTTCCCATCCGAAATACATGAAAACGGGCATCAGTGCAAAGATCAGCGGTACAAGCACTGAAAACCAAAGTCCAACCTGTTTGATTAGAGGAAAATATTTCTTATTGTTCCAGCCCATAGTTTGAAATGCACTCTGAAAGCCATGCAGTAAATGCCAGGCGAGCGAAAAACATCCCAGCACATAAAGAATCACCACCCATTCTTTTGTGAAAACATCCTGCATGCGACCATAAAGATTATGAAATTCTTTCCCACCATATGTTACTTCGGTAAGTCCGCCGAAACGGGAAGGAATCCAGAAATGAATAATATGCACAATCAGGAAAAGCAGGATAAGTGTTCCAAGCAGCGCCATGGACCGGGAATACCATTTGCTGGTAGCATTACCTGCCTTTACTGTATATTTATGACTCCTTTTAGCATTATTAGAAAACTCCAGCATGTAGCCTTGCACGATATGCAGGATAAATCCGGCAAAAAGCCCGATTTCCATGATACGTATCAGGATATTCGTTCCCATAAAATGGGCTGCCCGGTTAAAGTTCTCCTCACCGTTTGTAAACAAAACACTGGCATTAACATAAGCATGAACGATGAGAAAGGTAATCAGGAACAGGCCGGTGAGCGCCATGATGATCTTTTTACCGATAGAAGAGGTGAATACCTGTTTCCACTTCATAGCTGGGTTGCATTTAGGAACTAATACACGAAATTAATCCACGATCGCCGAAAAATGTAGTTTTTCTTTTGCAAATCGTTTGTGAGTGAGAAGATATTTGGAAAAGGCAGTAGGCAGTAGACTGTAGGCAGTAGAAGTTGCCAGAGAGTAGTTTATAGTATTTTACTTTAAATTCAAACTATCATTTGTTTATCACATTTTTTTATATAAATTTTATTTGTTGAAAACTTCCAGCAATCCGGCAGGTTATCTAGCTATGGACTAACTACTACACACTACTTCTGCCTACCGTCTACTACTATATAACTTCCTTCTTTTGCCGGTAAGCCGGGGAGCCGGAAAGCCAGGCGGGATAAAAAACATCGTGTATATTTTCGTCATCCCGTCATTCCGCCTTCCCGGCGGAAAAAACTATATACCGAAATCAATCAGGAAAGATTTTTCTAATCTGCTTCCTCCTGGTCACTGGTTTAAATTTTCAGGTTATTTTTTACTAAAGCATTAGCGTCGCGCTGATAGTGAGACTACCTACTGCCTATCTTTCCAATCTCCTCAACATCTTATTATCAATCGCCGCAAACAAATGCTGCGGCTGCACTGTACGCCAAACCGGAAAATACAGCAATTCAACATAACGGTCAATATGGGCCCGCCGGAAATCATATTGCGACTGTTCAGGCATATCCAGCATCACTATCCAACCTCCTCCTTCTTCCACATCTTCCACCCATTCTTCATAGTAGCTGGTATCAGAACTATGAAAGTTCATCACATTTTCGGCAACCAGGATATATTTATAAATTCCTTCCAATATGAGTTTATCCATGAGTTCCCGCTTCAGCGTCATGATATCATTTTCAATTGCATCATTCCATTCACCAATCATTTCAATAATTGTATAACCCAGTTCATAGTCGGCATAAATTATTTTAAGGTATAATGTACGGCTGCCAAATTCATCCCACTGCGGATGTATATAATAATTGTAGACTGACTGCGAAAATTCAAACTCGCTATATACACGACCATAAAAAGGAGATTTAGGATCTTCTTCAGAAGTATATATATGCCTCCAATTATAAAATGGTTCTATTTCATGCATATAATCCGCTTCAATTTTTCAAGTATTTTTATTTGCCAATGAAAATTTTTCATGCGCCCATTGTAAAACTAATTTCAATTGCTGTGCCATTGTAAGATTTGTATTATCAAGCACAACAGCATCTTTTGCCTTTTTTAATGGACTTATTTTCCTGTT
>JAATGW010000180.1 GCA_015654495.1 Chitinophagales bacterium | reverse complement strand
CAGGAAATGGTGCTGTTCGCAATCAGTATCAGAAGGAATTTGCAGCGTATGAAGAACAGAGAAAAAAACTCACATCCTTAAAAGAGCTTCAGGCCATTGCATCCAGGGAAGCAGATTTTAATCGTTATCTTTTTGATGAATTGCAAACAGCAGCTTTGCGAACCAATGAACTCGAAGAACTCGAAGCGGAATTGAAATTACTTTCACATGCCGAACAGATTAAATCGGTGCTTGGCAAGGTGAGTTTTATTTTACAGGAATCAGAACAACCCGTTGTACAGGCCATCAGAACAGCGGTACAGCAGCTTGGAAGTATTGCCTCTTTTCATGACGAAATTCCCGCAGTCGCGCAGCGGATGCAATCTGCATTTATCGAATTGCAGGATATACAATCTGATATTGAAAGTCTGAATGACAAAGTGCAGATGGATGGGGGAAGGATCGATGAAATACAGCAAAGGATTTCATACGGACAAAGGCTTTTGAAAAAACATAATGTCAGCACTACATCAGCTTTGCTCGATATACAACAGGAGCTTGAAAAAAAGCTGGAGTTAATTGAAAAAGGAGACGACTTAATTGCCGGGGTCGAAAAGAAAATGCAAATCGCATTTGAAAAAGCGATGTCCTTCGCCCGGCAGATAAGTGATCAGCGGAAAAAACAAATTTTACCGCTGGAGAAGAAAACGGCAGAACTGCTGAAGCGTGTAGGTATGCCGAACGCATTGCTGAAAGCTGAATTAAAAGAAATGTCGTTGCATGAAACAGGAATTGATGATGTAGGGTTTTTATTTGATGCAAATAAAACAAACCGGTTTGAACCACTTGAAAAGGTTGCAAGCGGTGGTGAACTCAGCCGGCTGATGCTTTCTTTAAAATCCCTTGTCGCTGATTCTTTACAAATGCCTACATTGATTTTTGATGAGATTGATTCCGGAATCAGCGGAGAAGCTGCACGGCAGGTGGGAATCCTGATGAAGGAACTTGGTATTTCACATCAGGTAATTTCCATAACGCATCAGCCACAGATTGCAGCGCGCGCCGATGCACATTATTACGTATTTAAGAAGGAGATGGGTTCACAGATAAAAACACAGATCCGGAGATTGACTCAGGATGAGCGCGTGGAAGCAATTGCAAAAATGCTTGGTGGCGAACCGCCTTCTGCCGTTGCATTGGAGAATGCAAGGGAAATGGTTTCAGGGTAGCCGCTAAATAATAATTCTTTTTAAAGTCGGTTACTCCTTTTCGTTATATACTGCTTTAATTCATCCTGCTTTATTAATCGCTTTTGATATTTATGACCCGAACGGATCTGCTGCTTGTATTGATGTTTGTTGTGGCTGCAACACTGGCTTTTCTGTGTCAGAAATTACTAAGCAGATTAATAATTCCGCGGGCTTCAGCCACAAGGTTTTTAATCTATTTGATTTTACTGATGGCTGTACTGTTCCTCATTATATTTTTGTATGGTTTTATTGTAATGCGTTTTCGCGACTATTTATTTGCCTAAACCTTTATTTTTACACAAAATACCACTCATGACCAACCAATTGCTGCAAGGAAAGAAAGGAATTATTTTCGGTGCACTCGACGAAAAATCGATGGCCTGGAAAACAGCTGTAACCTGCCATGAGCAGGGAGCAAAGCTTGTACTTACAAATGCACCGGTTGCACTCAGGATGGGTGAGATTAACAAACTTTCTGAACAGGTAGGCGCACCCGTGATAGGCGCAGACGTGGTGAGCATGGATGATCTTAAACAGCTTTTTGAAAAAAGCCTGGAACATTTTGGGGGAAAGATCGATTTTATATTGCATTCGGTTGGTATGAGCATCAATGTACGTAAGGGAAAATCCTATACTGAAATTGACTATGGGTTCAATCAGAAAACCCTTGATATTTCTGCAATGTCGCTGCACCGGGTTTTACGTACGGCCTGGGATATGGATGCGCTGAATGAATGGGGAAGCGTTGTGGCGCTTTCTTATATCGCCGCACAAAGAGTATTCCCCGATTATGGAGAGATGGCTGATGCCAAGGCATTGCTTGAAAGTGTGGCCCGCAGTTTTGGATTTCACTATGGGAGAAGAAAAAAAGTGAGGATCAACACGGTTTCGCAATCACCTACCAGAACAACAGCCGGAAGTGGCGTAAAAGGATTTGATGGATTTATCGGATTCGCGGAACGTATGAGCCCTCTTGGAAATGCAACTGGTGAGGACTGCGCCAATTTTTGTGCTGTAATGTTTTCTGATTATACGCGTATGGTCACCATGCAGAATCTCTTTCATGATGGCGGATTCTCCAATACAGGTGTAACAATGGAAGTTATAGAGCAAATGGAAAAATGACCTTAAACGTTGAACGTAAGACATCTTCCAAAAAAAAAGCCATCCGTCGCGGCGGATGGCTTTTTAATATCAGGTTTTTTACTCAGTATTCATCTTCATTGAAGAAGAAATCTTCCTGGCTCGGGTAATCCGGCCAGATATCATCGATACCTTCATAAATCTCACCCTCGTCTTCCAGTTCCTGCAGATTCTCGATTACTTCGATAGGAGCTCCGCTACGGATACCATAGTCAATCAGCTCATCTTTGGTCGCAGGCCAGGGCGCATCTTCAAGGTACGAAGCCAGTTCAAGTGTCCAGAACATCTAGATTCTCTGTTTTAATTTTCGGCAAATGTAACTGTTACAGGGAAATATCCAAATCCTTTATTCCACACTGGAAATTGAACGGGGGTGAATATCCATTTATTGCTCCTGTTTTGATTAGGCGGATCACATAGCTTAATTTTCGGGATTCTTTATAAAATGGATTTTCATGCTGGTTGCTAAGGGAATTACGAAGTATTACGGGAAGCTGCAGGTTCTTAAGGGTGTTGATCTGATGATCGAACCAGCCGAAGTAGTAAGTATCGTGGGATCATCAGGGGCGGGCAAATCAACACTTCTGCATATCCTGGGCACACTGGATTCTGCAGATACAGGCGAAATCTCTCTGAGCGGGAAAAGGGTTGACCTGCTAAAAGGCAAGCCCCTGGCCGCTTTCCGGAACCTGAATGCCGGCTTTGTTTTTCAGTTTCATCACCTGTTACCTGAATTTACGGCGCTTGAAAATGTATGTATTCCCGGCTGGATTG
>JAATGW010000507.1 GCA_015654495.1 Chitinophagales bacterium | reverse complement strand
ATCTGGAACAGCTTTTGGACGTTCGGGGAATTTTTCTTTTTATCTAATACCAGTACATGAAAACAGCAGTGAAAATAGGACTGCTATGTTAAAATATTGCTTCATTGCTTCCTTTGATTGGTCAGTCAATCGTCTAAAATAGTTTGCTTTAAATGCTTTTGAACTGATGCTAATGATGAATCAACATTCTGTGATAATCAGCAGCCCCTAATTAAATCATATCGACTATACTGAAAACTTTATTTCCTCTTCCAACTCCCTCTGCAAGAAATTATAAAGTAAGAAAATTACAATGTTTCGACTAGCTTTTTTTTATAAATCAAATGAAAAAGAAAGTCCAGATTTATGAATTTTAGCACCATGTTCATTTATCCAATCAACTACGTTTCTTGAAAATAGTATTTTCGTGTCTAGATTTGTTTTCAGCAGAAAGTTTTTCTTAAATAATTTCATGAATTCGTTAGCCCACGAAACAAAAAAAGCATCCTTTGCAATCTTCTCTTCCCCTTGAAAATACTTTGTAATTGCGTATAGTCTTGCCCGATGTAAAACATTATCTCCATTTTCATATAACCCCCCACGGCTAAATTCAATGAAATTACTTTTTAAAACATCTATAAAATAACCCCGTTCATACTTCTTAAAATAAACATGATTTCTAAAAACGACATTTGTTAGATAAAGCTGGGCAGCTTTATCCAAATTATCAACAATTAGATCGTTTTTCAAATTGTCCTCGTTTTTTAATGCGTTATTACTTAAATAAATAATTTTTTGTTCGTGTGTAAATCTGTCGATTAGAGTCCAATCGCCTGGAACAATAAAGAAATTCATTTGTTTGGAATTACTCATCTAAAATATCTTATTAAGTACATTGATGTCAGAACGTCCTTTTTACCGTCTGGGTTGGGCACGGCATCTTTCTTTTCTGATGTCCTGGTATCCCTGGTACCCCTCCTTTAGCAGATGAGATAAGATTGCTGATTCAATCCTGCAGGCACGGCTTCGCTCATAAATTTTTTCCTAAACATCAGATCGCTGTTGGCTATTACCCATCAGATACCAGGCTATTCTTATCGATACAAAATGGGAGCGTGTTAAACACCAACGCATTGATTCAACACATTACCGCAGGATTAAATGATATCCTCTCTAAAACTCATCTACATGCGGCTATGCAAGCCTGTTATGATAGCTAGATAGACGCAGTAGAAAACGTTATCCCGCTGCCGATTCCCTGGTACAAGAAATTATGGAATAAGATTAAATAGCTCATCATGACATAACCTTGATATCTGGTATCAGCATTAACATAGCAGAGGTCCTTCTCTTCCAACAGGACATCAAACAAAAATTAACGCAATAAAAAAGCCTCTTGGTCGGCCATTGATGTCTGTGCTATTTTAACTTGTTTGACCTTTACGCTTTTCCAATGCGTCTTAAAAACAAACTGCAAGTACCATTTTTTTTTATAAGAGGAAGCATGCACAAAAATTGTATTATTTAACTTATTTAAGACTCCCTTTCTTTCTTAAAATAACGAAACGTTCATTTAACACAATTAGCAGTTCATAAATATCAACAACACAAAACTTTTCATGGCTTACACATTGATTCAAGAAAATTCAATAATCTTTTATTTTTCTTAATTAGTCTGCTATCTATCATAATATCTCTTCCATCACTGCAAACAGTAATCTTTTGCACTTCGTCAGAAACATAAACAAACTTCCGTCTAACATCTATTTCTCTGTTATTTTTTGCAAATCTGGCGTTACTAATTAAAGATTGAAGTTTATCTAATGAGTCTTTATTTGCCACTATTTGAACAGACAATAACTTTTCAAAACTCTCTGCAAACCGATCACAATTTATTCGAATAAATGAATTCATATCTGCCTTTACGTAAAGCACCAAGACATAAACTTTGTTTTCACCTAAACTGTTATTCTGGGCATTAGTAGCCAATCCCAGTAAAACAAATAATAGTAATGCAAAAGTCTTAACTATAAGTTTCAAATTTATAAATTTTTATTATTGACAATAACAATCTTTCATAGGTTGCTTGACTGCAGGCCCAGCGCTTCCGGGGTGTTCGTGCTTCTGTTTTTGTATTCCTTTCATAATTGAATCAATTATACTTTTTTCATTCTTTTTATCGATTTCAATATACTTATGGTCAGTTGAACTTCTTACGGGGTAAGGAAAGCCTCCATGATTTGATCTTGTAACTTTCCCCTTTTTTATTTCACCTAATGCAAGTGCGACCATTTGCTCACGACCTTTTATTACTCTTGCCTCTTCTTTGTTTTCATAATTCTTATCCGGAGTGGCTCTGTCTTTCTTATACTGAGCCGGGAATTTTATTCTCTGTTTCTGATGTTCTGCTTCATGATCTAAGGTTAAAGCGGGAGACATAACAATTTTACCATGTGTTAAAGTTCCAACCATGGGATTCCAGTATATTACGGGCGCATCACTCCCACTTTTGCTATCGCCAAAATCCCCTTTATCTTCATATATAAAAAAATGTATAGGACTATTATTTAAAAATGAAATATTATCTCCAACGCCGTAGTCATTCAAATAAGTCCAGGCATTAAAAAACTGATCTATAAATTCCGAAGTTGCTCCTGGGAAGTTTAATGTATCACCTAATGGGTCATTGTATAAAATGGGGTTATTGCCCATCGAAGAATACATGCTCTGTGAATAATCAGGCTTTAGATCTATCTGCCACCATCTTCCAATCTGAGGATCGAGACTCCTAAAATTTGTCGTATACCACTCAAGTCCAGAACCATCGGAAAACTCATTGTTCTGTAACTCACTTCCTTCATTGAACTTGTATTTATTCTCAGCATAATTAGCCTTAAGTGCTTTGGAACTGATCCCCTGCATGGTAAGTCCGAACGGATAGTACTCTGCTGTCTCAAGAATCGCTCCCTGCTGATGATTAACTGTCAGGTTATCTAAATAAACATTCATGTCATTCTGATTACTTATATAAAGATAAATATAGCCGCTCTTTGAAATGTTTGCAGTGATTACATAATCCTTTGTTGTACCACCGTGGATTTCCTGATCGGTAGGGATAAGGGTGAGCGCGTTAAAGCCTCGCTTAAAGATGCTGAACTGCTCCAGCAGTTTAAAGCCGTAGGACAGTTCAGCGATGAAGATAAATCCGTTGTCAAAAAATTAATCGACGCCTTAATTATTAAAAAAGAACCCAGGCAAATGGCGTCGTGAGTCATCAAAATCTGTAACAATAAAGCCCGGAACTTGCCGGGCTTTATTGTCGTTTAAATCATTGCAGCATAGAAAATGCTTTTCGGGCATTCAGAATCCAGAATTCTATTTAAATAATTTATTTTTCAGGAAACAATATCCAGAAAATAAAACCTGATTATTTCACTATAATTAAAACAATTCTCAAAACCATTTTTGATTCTATTCTCAAGTTCACTTATTTCTTGAGCGGTTATGCCCAACTCATTTCTTATCGCCCATTTAAATAACGGGTTATCCCTCCGACTATTATATGCTAGCTTTAACAGGGTTACCCCATTTTCTTCATCAACTTTTTTTGATTTAAAATACCAAGGGGCTACATTAATTACCCACCCCATTATAAAACAGAAATCCGGATCATTGTTGCAGGTTGTAGAAAAAATGTCAAAGTTCCTGGCTAATAAATCTTCAAGTTTCTTAACATCAAAATTATCACAGCTTATACCTTCAACGAGAGCATACCAGATAACAAAAGTTTCGTTGACTAAGGATTTTTTGTCAAATGGATTATCGTTAAGAGTAATTTCAGCTGAAGTAATAAAGTTGTCAATTTCCCAATCGAAATTTTTGTTCATATCCTATCTTATCTCATTATAAAATACTGAACTCATCAATCAGTTCAACAAATTATCCGCACTGCACCAGAAGAAAAAGCACTCGCCCTTAAAATGATTACCGCTTACATAAGAGATTGTAATACGCAACACGATTGGGCATCGCACCCTTACTGAAGTAGAGATCTTAATCCATTAGAGAACTTGCTGTTTAGTAAATTGCCTGGTCCTATTTTATAAAGGTGTTCGCCAACCTGAAGGATCCTGGAAGATGTATGTGTATTGAGTCCCCGCTACCGGTTTAAGCTTTCGATATTTCCTCTTAGAAGTATTGTATATTTTAATTATATTAAAATAGTTATCAAATAGCTTTGGAGAAATTTGTATTTCGTAGTGATAGTCTTTTCGACTATTATGTGAAAACTCAGTAAAATCAAACAAGAGCTTCATCTCTTTAATATTGCTCGTATCAATAAGTGTCAGAATAGTATCTGGAACTATCAACCTTCCCGGATAATAATCTACCGGAAAAACTTTTGCTGAACTGTCCGAATGTTGAACTCGTATTTTCGGACGTTGAATACCAGGTGGGATATCCTGATCAATTGAAATAATCAGATTTACCGACTTTTGCGCATGCAGCTGAATAAAAAACAAACATCCAATTAATGTCAAAATCTTCATTTGGAAATAATTTTTTTCACTGCTGAAATAGTTAATTGAAGCGAAGGAGAAGTACTAGCTCCTTTAAATATTGCAATGCCATGAGTTGAAGAAGATCCAACTACTTGTCCGTTAAAGTTTGAACCACTTATCGGACCAAGCGGGCCAACAATAATATTAGTTGCAAATCTTGAGAAAGCGACCAAATCGTCGGATGTAGGTATAGTTGCATCTCCTCCATAAACGGTTGATCCCTGTACTAAAATCGCAGTAACATGTGAATGAATTAGAGTTAGCTCAGAGTCTTTTCTTCCAAGTGGGTTAACAGGAACTGATTCATTCGCTTCCAATTCATTCTTTGAATTGACTGTCGCGACTTGTCCTGGAGGTCCAAAAGTCGCTACGCCATCTGAACTAGAAAGTGCGGATTCACCATGCAAACCCCCTTTTTTATCAGATTCGTTCGAAGATTTTGTCTTGTCATACACATCTAAAGTTTTG
The DNA here is from genome assembly GCA_015654495.1 of Chitinophagales bacterium. GTDB lineage: Bacteria > Bacteroidota > Bacteroidia > Chitinophagales > Chitinophagaceae > Pollutibacter. The sequence continues at coordinate 1,420 of JAATGW010000507.1, read as the reverse complement.
CTTAGCACAAAATCACTAGGCAACTCTTGAGCCGAACTAACTTGACTAGCAGAGTTCACGCAATCAATCTCTCTCGTGTTGTTAAACTCCTCGATTTTTGCTTTATCTGTTATAACAAACTTTTTTTTGTCGTTTACGCCATCAGTGGCTAACTTATTTCCTTCAGGATCAAAAATATCACCTGGAACCATTCCATCTGCATCAATAAATCTGATAGGATTGTTAAATGCATAGTTATACGGTGAGTGCCTACGCATCTTATCACTTAAGGGGTCTACCACTTGCCATCTCCCTATCTGATAATCATACATCCTCGCTCCATAATCCAGCCATTCCAATCCTGAGCCATCGCTAAACTCCTTTCGCTGCTCTTCCTTACCGTTATATTTAAATTTGTTTTCAGGATATTCAGACTTATGAGCTGAACTTGATATTCCTGCCATAGGCAATCCAAATGGATAGTACTCTGTTGTTTCAAGAATCGCCCCCTGCTGATGATTAACTGTCAGGTTATCAAAGTAAATATTGATGTCATTCTGATTACTGACATATACATAAATATAACCATTCTTTGAAACGTTTGCAGTCAGTACATGGTCCTTTGTTACGGCACTGCCGCTCATGCCGCTTACAAAATTATTTCCCCCACCAATATATTTCATCCTTTCATCGAACAAAATATAACTTATTGAAGCCTTTGGCCTGTTCGCTCCCTGGCTCTGCTCAATCAGATTTCCAATATCTGTCGAATTTAACCCGATATTATTTATATCCGCAGCAGTTAATCCCTTGCTTAACGGCATTTGCGGGCTTGCAATCAATGCTCCGAGCAAGTCCATTACTACCATTGGAATTGTAGAACCCAAACCACCTCACGAATAGCCGAAATTTACTTATTGATAGCGCCATAAGGTTAAGATACCTCAATAATCTTGCATACTCCAACGCCACTGTGGAAGAGGCTCACAAGAATTAAAATACCGTTTTCTATACCATAAAAACATTCTTGATTATAAAACTCCTTGCCACTATTTTCTACTGGCTGTTGAAAATTATAATAACTGGCCGCAAGCGGCGCATCATAGTTTTACACCATTGGAAGTGTTGAACGTAGGAACGATCAATCAATCCTTCTCTCAACTGAAATGAAAGCGACCTAACTGGTAAGATTAAACTACCAACAAACCCCCAACAATGTTGCAGGTATGATTTCTAAATACCAAAGAGTTTTAGTTGTATCTTAGCTCCTTTCTCTAAAGAGTTTTGCTCCGCGAGTCTTTTCAACTCCGAAATTTCTAATCACCTAATTTTTTTTAACTACCGGCCAAGTTTTAATTAGCCCTTGTTTTTCAAACCAGTCCGGATATCTGGACGAGTTATCATTTAAAGATCATAGCCGGCTTCCTGCGATAAATTTTTT
>JAATGW010000523.1 GCA_015654495.1 Chitinophagales bacterium | reverse complement strand
TATACTTTACGGCAGCCTCATTTAAAATAATACCGGAGCTATCTGTCGCGAAGCTCCTGGAAAAATCACGGCCTTCAGTAAATTGCCAGCCAACCGTTTTGCCGAAATCATAAGAGACGGCCGTTAAAGCAAAAGACTGTTTTGCCAGTTTTGGATCTTTGCCTTCCCATTCAAACCTGTCATCATAGTAATTATTTTCAGTAGTAGGGCTGGAAGATGCTGCTAATTCAATTGCTCCTCCTGATGCAAGCACTTCCCGGCGAAGAACATCGTTTTTCCCGTTCAGGTCTGGCGTATTCATATTAAAACGGATCAGTCCATTTCTATTATAACCAGCAGGCCGGTTTTGTGCATGCTGAAGCTGGCGGTAGATTACAACCGTCCCTATCATTAAAACGATCGAAACTGTAAACTGAAGAGTTACCATTACCCTTCGCGGTACAGCAGCTGAACTGCCCGCACGAAATGTTCCTTTCAATACTTTCAATGGTTGAAATGAGGAAAGATAAAGCGCCGGGTAACTGCCTGAAAGCAGACCGGTTATTAAAATGAATGCCAGATTTGTAAGCCAGAAAAATGGATTTGTCCAGGGGATCGCAATCTCTTTTTCCGCTATATCGTTAAAAAAGGGAATTAGTAAAGCAACAAGGATCAGCGATAATATAAACGACAGGAGTACGACCAGATAGGACTCCGCGAAAAACTGGCTGATCAATTGCGAGCGTAATGAACCTATAGTCTTACGGATTCCAACCTCCTTAGCCCGTTTTTCAGAACGGGCTGTACTAAGATTCATAAAATTGATACAGGCAAGCAGCAAAACAAATATGCCGATCAACCCAAACAACCACAGGAATTGAATTTGTCCTCCGGCCTGCACACCGTTTTTCCACTCAGAGCGCAAGTGCCAGTTCATCATGGGGTGGAGGAAAAGAGCAATATTATCATTTGCAGCTATTTGTTGTTTAGTTTTTATCCTGTTCCAGTAAACATCTTTAATGCCATTCGATACTTTTTTCATCGAAACACTGGCAGCGGTCTGTACAAAAATGTTAAAAGAACTATTATCCCAATTATCGAGGTTGGCTTTTACGCCATTATTTATTTTTACCAGCAAACTAAAAGGGCAAAAAAAACTGATATCATGAAATCTGGAATTATGAGGGAATTCTTCAAATACAGCTCCGACTTTTAAAGGAATTTTGTTAGCCATCTTTAAGACTTTTCCGACCGGATCTGAATTTCCAAAAAGTGAAACAGCAAGAGACTTATTTATGAGTATCGTTTTGGGATCATTAAAACCACTGCCGGCTCCTGCCAGCATTTTTAAACTAAATATGTCAAGAAAGGCGGGTTCAACATACATGCCCTGTCGTGAAAATTGATTCTCATTAAAAGAAATCATTTGCTCAAAGCCATCCGTTGCAAGTGCTACCTGCTTAAAATAATTATTATAGTTCGTTCTTAGTTCGCCTGCCAGGGGAATGGGGAAATGATTGTTGTTCTCTGCAATATAGGCTTCCCCATTTACGGTTTCTTTTCTTGCAATCTGGGCGGTGCTTTCATAATTTTTATTGTACCTGTCAAATGATAACTCATCCCATATCCATAGCCCGATCAGCATAGCCACGGCTACACCAACGGCAAGACCGCCAATATTAATAACTGATGTGCTCTTGTTTTTTTCGAGATTCCGCCAGGCAATTCTGAAATAATTTCTGAACATAAGGAGAAGTTTAACGTAAAACGTTTAATGTATTAAGTGGCTTAAGCAGTATCGGGATGTTTCACAGGCACGCACTTTAAACCTTTACTCTGGCTGTTTAACGTTTAACGTTCAACGTTTAACGTTAAACGTTATTCGGTGCGCAGGCTCTTCACCGGATTCGATATGGCTGCTTTGATTGTCTGAACGCTTACAGTTATCAATGCAACTCCAAAAGTTATCAACGCAGCTAAAACAAAAATCCACCAGCTAACTGTAGTCTTGTATGCAAAGCTTTGCAGCCACTGGTCCATAGCCCAGTAACCAACAGGTATTGCAATGCAGGCTGCTATTAACACTGGTTTCATTAAATCTTTAGATAACAGGATTATGATGTCCTTTACAGATGAGCCCAGTACTTTTCTTACG
>JAATGW010000529.1 GCA_015654495.1 Chitinophagales bacterium | reverse complement strand
TCGACAACCTGCAGGTCGGCTTTAATAACGGACCGATGTATTCGCTGGATGAAATCATAAGATTTAACAGCTCTGTGGCAACCAGCAATGGATTTAATTTCAGGCCGGATTTATGGGTATTTCCGTTTCTGAATATATATGGGATCCTGGCCAAATCAAAAATGAGTACAGCGATTGACGCCGGGGTGTGGCTGCCGGGTGGAGACGGTTGGTCCGAGGTTGCGCAGCTAAAAACCAAAGCCAATTTTGAGGCAACAACCCTCGGCTTTGGATTGACACCGACTGCTGGCATCGCCGGTTTCTTTTTTGCACTTGATATGAATGTCACCTGGTCGGATATTGACGCACTTGACGATCCGGCTTTTGTATTTATAGTTGGCCCGAGACTCGGTAAAAACTTTTCGCTTAAACAGCCCAACCGGAATGTCGCTGTGTGGGTCGGTGGCTTTCGTGTAAAAATGGCTACCCAAACGGTTGGTTCCCTTAGCGCAACTGAATTATTTCCCCTTGATCAATGGGAGCAACGTATCGATCAGGGTTATCAGAATCTCGCAACAAAACAAGGTAACCTCGAAAATTGGTGGAGTGGCCTCACGCCTGCTGAACAAAAAAACCCCGCCAATATTGCAAAATATGATTTAGGCAATGCAGCATTGACCCGTTATGGTGGTTTACTAAATGGAGCATCACAAGTAGTGTCAAATGCCGGCGATGCATCTATTCAATATTCACTCAGCAAACGCCCCAGGGATATGTGGAATTTTCTTGTGGGCAGCCAGTTTCAACTCAACAAGAGCTGGATGTTGCGTGTGGAATACGGCTTTCTGAGTTCGCGTCAACAACTGATTGCCGGTCTTCAATACCGCTTTGATTTTTAAACCGAAGTTAATTCCTGAAAAAAACTGAGTTGGTTTTACGACCAATAGAAATCAGTTTTCAATTCGCTGCCTGAGGATTTTATTTAACAGTATAATCAGTTGCAGAAACACTGTTAAACCTGATCTTGTCAGCATCGCAACACAGGCTCTTACTATTTTTGACCTGGCAGGAAATTATTTCAGAACATAAAAAATCAATGCAAATGAAAAAATACCTCTTTTATTTATTAGTGACGACCGTAGTGGTTTTATCCGGATGCAGGAAAACTCCTGACACCGGAAAACTGTCTACCAGTTTTGTGGTGCAAACTTCAAAATCACCGACTGCCAATTTCGACAACTATAAAACTTATTTCATTTCTGACACCATTGCGCTTCGTACTACAAATCCGAATGACACATTTTGGTTTGATGCAAGCGCCAAACAACTGATCGATGCGGTAAAAGCGAATATGCAGTCACGTGGGTACACCTATGTTCCAAAAGGCAGTCACCCTGATATCGGCATTGGTTTTAATGCAGTGAAAGATCTGAATGTGGGAATTATTTATTCCGGCTGGTGGTGGTGGGGTTATTGGGGCTGCTACTGGTATTACTGTGGATATCCGCCATATTACCCTTGGGGCTCTGTTTATACCATACCAACCGGTACATTGGTACTTGACTTTATTGATGTAAAAAATGCAGAAGCAGATAACAAATTAACCGTTATCTGGAGTTCGGTGATGTCAGGTGGATTGGGTAACACATCAAATGATCTTGCATTAGGTATAGGAGCTATCGACCAGTCCTTCACACAATCTCCATACATTTCCACCAAATGACCTCACTCAAATCTGAAAACAATGAAAAAAATAATTTCAGCTATAATTGTGTTCACTTTCGTCTCAACCATCGTCAACGCACAAACGCATGTTTTTACTGCGAATTGGGAGATCAATTTTCCTACAACGCAGAATTATATTAATAAAACCAGCTTTGCGGGGGGCAAACTGGAATACAGGTATATCATAAAAGAGAAATTTTCCGTAGGTGTTGCCTGGAACTGGGCTTCCTATGAAGAATACTTCAACCGGAAAACAATTGAAAAAGCCGACGGAACCGGCGCAATAACCACAGATTATATTGCCCAGGCTTACCAGGTGCCGGTCACTGCAACATTTCATTATTATTTTCAGAAAGGAAAGACCTTCAGACCTTATGCAGGTGTAGCATTGGGAGGGCAGTCCTTACAGCAGTCTTTGTACTATAATGTATACGCTACAGACGATGATAACTGGGGATTTGTGGTGCGGCCTGAACTTGGTGCATTTATCATGCTCGTACCGGAAAGAGGATTCGGCGCCAATATATCCCTGGGCTACAGTTATGCAACCAATACCACCGATATTATCGGCAGTAACAGCTTTAACAATTTCGGGATTACAATCGGTCTGGTATTCCTGGGAGAGAGATAAGAGAGAAAGGGATAAAGAAACTTAAAATTTTTCTGGCAGTTGTTTTTGGTTACTCAGTTTTAGCAGGAAACCTTTACCGGTTTCCTGTTTTTTTTCCTGAATTATGCACGGATAACGGGCCGGGACAAACGCCTATCTGAGTTTTTTAAGTCGTTCAAGCAATTCGGATTCCAGGTCATGCATTATCTTTTCATACTCTTCAACTGTTTCATTTTTCTCCGAAGACTCCTTCCTGAATTTTCCCAGGTAAAAGAGGCATAGATAATAGTCTTCGCAAATAGCCCGGAATTCCATGTCATGGTAGTATAGTCTGCCGATTTCCCTTTCCTCCAAAGGAAACCTTTCTTTTACCACCTGCAATTGGAAATTTTTAGCTTCCATGCGATTCAGTTGATCTCTTTTAAATGAAGATTACAGATGGGCCAAAAACTATTAAATATCTTTAATTCCGGCCTCTGCTAATGTACTGTCCATTCTTCTTAAATTGCTTTTACAAACTGATTTAACTGTTAATCTCAATGCAGATTGCAGTGAAATTGAACCTATCCATTCCTGTGAAAAAAACCTTTTCAGGTATGATATCTGAGAGCAGGTAAATCAGGAAATTTTACATTCAAACTTTAGCTATCTTAGACAATTACAATTCTTCCCCGGGATTGTGTAATTGCCGTCCCTGATTGAAATTCCGGATCTGGATTGGGTCTGGTTCTGGTTCTGGTTGATCTGCGCCTAACAAACGTTTATGCAGGATTTTAATTATTTCATTAGTTCAATTACCGCGGGTGTTTTACTGCTTTCAGGGTTGATTAACCTATTCGCCGGTTTCTATTCTTCCGGGCAAAGGGCCGAATTGATTTTCGGGATTCTTTCATTGTGCGGCTTTATTTTTATTGTTCTTCCACCTATCGGTTTTTTTACCGGCGATGTTGCTCCCTATGTAGTAACTATTAAATTCAAAAGGATTTTTATCTGGTCGTACTATGCATTACTACCTTGGTTTTTAGAGTACTATAGCGGTTATAAAAACAGGAAAATAACCTGGTCAATTGTTATTCTTCTTGTGTTAAGCTATATAGTAATGTACACCAGTTCGAAGGATCTGACGGCCTGGTTTTATATTTCAAGGCTGGCGCTCGGACTTATTTTGTATCAAGGGCTCTATGTAGCTGAAAAGCAAAGGAAGGCTGGACTGGTAAAGGAAAGTTGGTGGCTTAAATCCGCGATGATAATTTATGGTGTTTTATTGGCATTGTCGATAGCTGATAAGATATCGCACGACCTTAAGGGAGTCTGGGTAACTGGGTTTCCTTTTTTGACTTCACACATGCACATGATCTCTTTTACGGTAATTATGAGTATCCGGTTAAGAGCGAATCTCCTGGAAAAATATCGACTTGAACAAGAACTCAGCCTGCGAAATTTCAGGTGGAACACCCTGGTAGAGAATATGGATCTGATGGTGATCGAGCTTGACAACAAGGGATTGATCAGGTATGCTAACCCGTGTGCGATTCAAAAGCTCGGTTTCTCCGGTAAAACAACACTCCTTAACCAGGATTGGTTTGCACTTTTTGCCCGCCGGA
>JAATGW010000332.1 GCA_015654495.1 Chitinophagales bacterium | reverse complement strand
GCACAGAGTACACATAGAAAAACACATAGAAAAGTGCATAGGAACTATATCTTTATAAGCCGGCTGTTCCCTTCTGCCTACTGCCTACTGCCTCCTGCCTGCTTACTCCAGCTTCTAATCTGTCCTCAAACTCTCCGCCGGCTTCATCAACGCTGCCCTTATTGCCTGATAGCTGACAGTTACGAGTGCAATCATTACTGCCATCAGTCCTGCAATTGCAAATATTTGCCAGTTGATTTCTGTCTTGTACGCATAATCCTGCAGCCACATGTGCATAGCATACCAGGCAACAGGTGCGGCTATCACAAGCGATATCATTACAAGCCTGAGGAAATTTTTTGTGAGCAATTGAAAAATACTGTTGAGAGATGCACCGAGTACCAAACGTATACTGATCTCTTTCCTCCGCTGCTCTACCATAAATGCTGACAGGGCAAATAAACCCAGGCAGGCAACAATTATAGCCAGCGTTGCAAAGGCAGCAAAGATCCAGCCCATCCGTTTTATATCATCATACATTTTTGCATAACTCTGATCCAGGAAGCTAAACCGGATCGTCTGGTTCGGAGAGAATTTTTCCCAGACTTTTGATATAGAAGCGATAGCCTCCTGCATATTACCGGTATTCAGTTTTACCGAGATAGTCTGCTGACTTTTGCCAAGATAGATTCCCATCGGCATGATTTTCTCTTTCATTGATTGATAGTGAAAATCTTCCACCACGCCAATCACCGTCCACTCACCAGCAAAAGTTTTCACGTGTTGACCAATCGGATCTGTGAGCTGCAATGCATCGGCCATGGATTGATTTATAATTACTGCCTGTGAATCGGAAGCTATCTTTTCAGAAAAATCACGGCCATTAAGTAACCTGATTCCAAAAGTTTTTAGATAATCGACATCCACATTCCAATGTTGACTTTGTTGTACGCGGTCTTCTTCATCCTTGCCCGCTTTCCACATGCCTGAGTTGTTTCTTCTGGTGCCTTCTATGGGAAGAAATCCACTGACACTAACATATTTCACATCATGCAGGCGAAGTAGTTTATTTTTAAATACACTTGTTTTATCACCCAGGGTATTCGTACTCTCCAGGAGCAGGACCTGGTCTTTATCATAGCCGAGCTTCGTGTTTAATACATATTTCATCTGCTTATCGATAACAATTGTGCCGATGATCAGTATTACAGAAATGGCAAACTGAAATACAACAAGTGATCCCCTGGTACCCGAACCCCGGCTGCCCAGACTCACTGCTCCTTTGAATACCTGTACTGGTTTAAAAGAAGAGAGATAGAAGGAAGGATAAATACCAGCGAGCAATCCTACCACAAATGTTCCCACAACAAGCGATGGCATTAACCACCAGGAGCTCCAGGGGAAGACCAGTGATTTTGCGACAAGTTGATTAAAAGCGGGTAGAGCCAGCCAGGCTAACGCGAACCCAAGAACGAAGGAAAAGAAACTATAGGCAAGAGATTCTGTAAGAAATTGTTTGATGAGATTGATCCGCCTTGAACCCACTACTTTGCGCAATCCTACTTCTTTGGCCCGGTTGGCAGATCTTGCGGTTGCGAGATTGATGAAATTGATGGTTGCAATCAGCAGAATAAAAACAGCTATCGATGCGAAGAGCCAGATAAAACGGAGATCGCCGTGTGGAACACCATCGCCTACTAATCCTGCACGGTTGATATATACATCATCGATGGGTTGTAATTTAAAATGAAGACTTTTAACCCAATCTTTAGCATTCTGGCCTTCAACACCCGGAAGAAAATATTTATCCAGCAGTCGCGAAAGTTTTTTTTCTGTTTTTGTAATTTCAGTTCCGGGTTTCACCCGCAGGTATACGATATAGTTACCCAGCCCCCAGTTATCTCTTTCGCCGGGCCAGAATTCTTTCTGGTAGAGTGTCATCACAAAATCATATTGCAGGTGAGAACTGGCGGGACAATCTTTCACAACACCGGTGACTGTATAGATCCTCGTACTGTCATTATTCATGATCAGTTGTTTTCCGATGGCATCACCATTTGGGAAATATTTTTCTGCTTTGTTTTGCGTGATGACCATTGTATTTGGTTGCATCAAGGCATTTTCAGCATCACCTTTTATGAATGGCACCTCGAGGATCTGAAGCATTTCCTGATCAGCAAAAATCAATCCTTCCTCGTGTGTGCTTTCGGTTGCATCTGTTCGCCGCACTTCATTACTTCCCGCGCCGAAATTCTGAAGTATATGTCCGGCTTTTTCAATCTCAGGATATTCTTTGCGAATCACTTCTGCAAGCAGTGAAGGAAAATGAAGACCGGCTCCTCTACCGCTTTCCCGCAATAGTCTGAAAATACGGTCACCGTTTCTATAATGCTGATCAAAACTCAGTTCCTGTTTTACAAACAAAGCAATCAGTAAACATGCGGCGATGCCCAGAGCGAATCCTCCGATCTTTATAGAAGAATACATTTTCTGTCTGAGCAGGTTTCTCCATGCGATTTTGAAGTAATTTCTGTACATAGCAAATGAATCGGGTTGAAAGGAATTCTTAAATGATTTTATAAATCCCGGCCGGAAATACCTGATCACGCTACAGATGAATTGCCTGTTGGCTTTGCGTGGAGAGTTTTCATATTGCTTTTCAAAAACTTCCATTAAGTCGCCCTCAATCTCTTCGAGATAGTCTTCACGGCAGAACCAGCGAAGGAATTGATGTGCTCTTTTTGGAGGAGATATTTTCATGTTGTTTCAAGCGGCCTGCGGCCATGATTTCGGTTTTTTTTGCCGGGAAGGCGGGGAGACGGAAAGTAATCGGGAAATATTTCTTCCCGCCTT
>JAATGW010000069.1 GCA_015654495.1 Chitinophagales bacterium | reverse complement strand
GATCACCTACCATTTCATCTGTCCGTCGTCCGAAGTCCGCCGAAGGCTTGATGTTAACTAACTACGCGTATCCGCCTGCGGCGGACTATGATTAATACCGGTATCAATCATTACAAATATAACTCATGGCCATAGGGCTTTCCAAGTGTAAAACATCGTCATTACAGGGAAAATCACAGTAGAAGAAAGACAAAACACCACACAGTTTATAACAATCGAATTCTCATTTGATTACATTCCGCTTTAGCAGCAGGCCCTGAATAAACACAGTTTTTCGATGGCAATTACCTGATCAGTGTAACTATTCCTTTTAAATCGGAAACTTCACCGGAACGCGAGAGCCTGCACTTCCATACATATGTACCCGCAGCTTGTTGTTTGTTTTTAAAGCTTCCATTCCATCCATTTGACGGATCCGTAGTTTCAAAAACAAGTTGCCCAAGTCTGTTATACACTTCCAGTTTAAATTCTTCGAGGTGCACATGCGATAACAACCTGAAAAAATCATTTTTCCCGTCATTATCTGGTGTAAATGCAGTGGGGAAATAGATCCCGCATGGACCAACAGTGAAACGAATTTCTGCAGTTGCTGAACCGCAACCATTGGAAACATTTACCGAATATATTCCAGGCGCTTTTACAACGAACTGCCTTGACACCGAACCATCCTGCCATTGGTAACTGCTGAATTCTCCGGGATCAAGCAGAACAGAATCACCTTCACAAATAACACCCGACTGCCCCAGATCAGGAGAAGGTTTTTTGTTTACATCAAGATTTAAAGTTCTGATACTGTCGCATCCGTTTGCTGCAACCAGGGTATCGATGTATACCCCTTCCTCAGTATACCCGAGAAAACTTTCGCCTTCACAAATCGACTGAAATAAAGTTGTTCGTGATGCAGGTTTTACAAAAAGATGTAAAACAACATTCGAATCGCAACCGTTGGGCTTTGTAAAAGTTTTTAAATAGGAGCCTGTTTCTGTGAGAATCTGACCATCGAAATTATATTGATCTCCCTGGCAAATAGAAACCGAAACCGGAACTGCATCAGGTGGGGGTAATGGAACGAGTGAAGCCTGCACCATCAACCCTGCAACTGTTGCCGATGATGCTACCTGGATGAGTAACGAATTAGCTCCTGCTTTCCAGTTCCTGCATAACTGAACCGTAGTGCGATCGCTCTGTGTGTGCCCGCGCGGGTTATAAGGATTTGGAAGCGGAATAAGCGCGCCGAGATTCTGGCTTTGCGCAACGCCATTTACAAATACTTCAAAAACAGAATTATCAGAATATAAATCCAGGCTAAGACAAAATGCATTATCGTCGTTATAGCTCTTTCCGCATAAATTGAAGCAAGGCAATTCAAAATCCAGTTTATAAAAAAAATACCTGTTGCCTGAATGCTCTCCTGTTTCGCTGAAAGAAATCCAGTACCTCCCGTTAAAATAAATGGGATCAAGATCTTTCATAATGGTAGCCGGCTTGTAAACTCCATTTATGGAATCAAGCGCTATTTGCCAATGGAGATCATTTCCGCCTGGCTCACCTGATCCGCTATTGAAACCCGTTTTATCAGGTGGCGGGCCGGTCATAATACCACATTGCGAAAATGCCGAAATGTAACAAGTAAAGGATAGTAAAAATAAAAACAGAAAAGGGCCGAATTTTCTTAAGAAATGCATTCGTTGATTCTGTTGAACTGATCTGTGAAAATAGGCTTAATACACTGCAAAAAAGATATCAGGGTGAGAATCCATTTTTTTATAAAACGAAGCAGGGGATGTTAGTTCTTAGTTCATAGTTCATAGTTCTTAGTTCATAGTTCATAGTTCTTAGTTCTTAGGAGGTTGAAGGGTCAACGTTTAACGTCCAACGTTTAACCTCCTCATTTCCTCAACGCCCTAAATTCCGATCCCTCTTTCCATTCAGGCCATTTCTCCTCCGATGAAATTCGCCTGCCTACTTTATAAAGTAATTTCAGATCCTTGATCGCGCCTTCCATTGTCCAGGTTGCAGGGTCATATTCATCTGAGGGTCGGTGGTAGTCTTTCCTGTTGTACTCTTCATGCAACTGCTGGCCATAATCTTTTCCTTTCCCGATAACATCAATACCTGTTTCAATATACAATGCAGGGATACCCGCTTTAGCGAAATTAAAATGATCTGACCGGTAGTAGTACCCTGCTTCAGGATGGTTTTCAAAAGCAATATAGCCACTGTCCTTCTCTACTTCCTCCTTTAAAATATCCTCCAGCTGTGATTGCCCCTGACCTACTACAATTACATCTTTTGATGAAGTGAAGCGGTTTAATCCGTCCATATTGATATTGGCTACAGTTTTGGATACAGGGTACACAGGATTTTGTGCATAGTAGGCGGAACCCAATAATCCCTGTTCTTCGGAAGTAACTGCAAGAAATACAATTGTTCGTTCAGGCTT